>NZ_PQLP01000110.1:0-2165 GCF_002918965.1 Acinetobacter sp. ACNIH3
ATATAAATTATTTCAAACCCAATTATTCAAAAAGTATTTATTAATATAAAATTCTATTTTTTTGATTCAATCAACCCCTCAATTAAATTATCTTTTAATACTTATTTTTTATGAAAATAATTCTAATTATTTACTACATTTATTCTTAATAAAAACTTTATCACCTTGTTTAAATAGAATATAGACAAATCAATTTATTCCAATTTCAATTAATCAAGCAAATATAAATCACATTATTATTTTCTACTAAAGCATGAAAAAAGGCACATAAAAATGGGCTCTAATGAACCCATTTTTAAAAGGATAAAAAATTTAAGTTTTCTTGGCTTGTAATATTTTGAAAAGAATAAATAATATTACAATCCACACTGGCAGCATCAGCACTGACAACATGAAACCTTGATCCCACATGATATAGAGCACTGTCAGCATAAAGACTAAAACCAGATAGTTACTCAGGGGTGAAAACAATGCAGGGAATTTAGTTTGTACAGTTTGGAGGCGAATGGCTTGCTTAAATTTAAGATGAATCAGTGTAATCATGATCCAGTTCAGTACTGCTGCTGCCACCACAATGTAAATTAGATAGCTTAGGGCTTTTTCAGGTACAAAATAGTTTAATAAAACACAGCCAAAAATCAGTAATGCTGAGAATAGCACCGCTGGCACTGGAATTCCTCGTGCATTCACCTTCTTAAAGGCTTTTGGAGCATTACCCTGCTCTGCCAGACCTAATAGCATTCTGCTATTGGCATACATCCCGCTATTACACACCGATAGCGAGGCTGTCAAAATAATAAAATTTAATAAGTGGGCGGCCCAATCAATACCCATCAGATTAAAAATCATCACGAATGGACTATGCTCTAAATCACCTAAGTTCAGCTGATTCCACGGCACAAGTGATAATAGAATTGCAAGTGAACAGATATAAAATAGAAATACACGAATTACAGTTTGATTTACAGCTTTTGGAATATTCTGATCCGGATTTTCGGTTTCCGCAGCAGCCATACTGATCAGCTCAATCCCGCCAAATGCAAACATCATAAAGGCCAGCATATAAAATAGGCCTTCAAAACCATTCGGGAAGAAACCGCCATGTGCCCATAAGTTCGTTATTGAAGCAGTAGAATCAACATCAGCAGTGACTAGCAGATAAATCCCAAATAAAATCATCGCGATAATCGCAAGGACTTTTATCATTGATAACCAGAATTCAGATTCGCCATAAATCTTTACATTGGTCAAATTCATGCCAGTGACCAGAATAAAGAAAAATAAAACCGAAACCCATGCCGGAATTTCTGGCCACCAGTAATTGATATATTTACCAACCGCAGTCAGCTCAGTCATCGCTACCAGAATATACAGAATCCAGTAATTCCAGCCTGTTAAAAATCCTGGAAACTTCCCCCAATATTTAAAGGCGAAATAGCTAAATGAACCGGTTACAGGTTCATGTACAATCATTTCACCGAGTTGGCGCATAATCAGGAAAGCAATCAAACCGCCCATCAGATAACCCAAAATAATAGATGGACCAGCAGACTGAATAATATGAGCTGAACCTAGAAATAGACCGGTACCAATCGCACCGCCCATGGCAATCAGCTGGATATGACGATTCTTCAAACGGCGTTGAAGCTGCGGTGTTTCACTCTCCAAAACATATTCTCATAATGAATAAAAAAATAGGATTGTACCGAGTCTAGTGCCAATCAGCTAACTCATAAATTAGATCTCTTTCATAAATCAAAAAACGATCTTCTTTTTGGTTAATATTTGCACTCCGGATTTCTTAGCATTCGTGCATAATCTGCCGATGAAATACATCGATTCAAACAAGCTTTCTGATCCTCAGTTCAAGCGATACACAGGCATCTCATGGTCAACTTTCTATTTGATGGTTGAGCAATTGCAGAAGCATGTCTCTGCCAAAGGCAGACCGCCCAAGTTAAGCCTGGAGGATCAGGTTCTGCTCTGTCTGAGCTATTGGCGGGAATACCGAACCTTATTTCACGTTGCGACGAGTTACGGGGTTTCAGAGCCCACAGCCTCAAGAATTGTCCGTCATGTTGAAGACTGCCTGATTCGGTCCAATCTGTTTAATTTACCCAAAGATTTACCCGAGGGCGAAGGCATCGACTGGAATGTTGTGACTG
>NZ_PQLP01000111.1:0-2086 GCF_002918965.1 Acinetobacter sp. ACNIH3
TTCAATAGCAGCATAACGAGTTTTATTTTCATTCAAAATCCAACTTCCCCAACAAAAAGAATTAGAAGAAGATTGAAAGTCATATAAGCGAACAGTACCAATAGGAAGATTATTATCATTTCGACAAATAATAAAATAATACTCCTGACCTTTTTTTTCTCTATCCTTATAATTCCTAATCCATTTTTTTTGCTCTTCAACTAAAGTAGAAGTTTGAGAAATATGTTTATTAAGATTAGGATCACTTCTTAACTCACAAATAAAGTGAGCATTACTTTCCTCTACTAAACGAAAATGGACTGTATTGGCTTTAAGTTGATTGATATCAAACTGCATTTTGCACTGCCTTTAGAAAACTTGAATAATTACGTATATAATCCGCTTCACTGAAATGCTCACTAGCTAATATCAAAAGAACACAATCCTCTGAAAAATCATACATTTCTCGCCACATCAAACTTTCGATCAAAAGTCCTTTGGTTGGCGATGACAGTACAACTTCTTCTTTATGATAACCGTTGTCTAAAACAAAACGACATTGACCATGCAAACAGATAGCCACCTGTTTTAAATTTTTATGTGCATGAAATCCACGGGGAGAATTTTGCGTATTATTAAAAATATAATACACACGTTTCAATTCAAAAGGGATGGATTGCATTGATTCAAGTGCGACAAGCCCACCTCGTTCATCACTTAAATCCGGTAAATCAATTAATTGCACAAGACTCATAAACTTTCACGCACTAAAGACATCAAATATTGCCCATAATCATTTTTACTCATGCTTTGACCGATTTCTAACACTTTTTCTTTGCTTAACCAGCCATTATTCAAAGCAATTTCTTCCAAACAAGCAACTTTATAACCTTGACGCTTTTCAATTGTTTCTACAAATTGTGCAGCCTCAAGCAGGCTCGAATGTGTTCCTGTATCTAGCCAAGCAAAACCACGTCCAAGCAATTCTACATTTAAATCACCGCGCTCTAAATACATCTGATTGACTGTGGTAATTTCCAATTCTCCACGTTCAGAAGGCTTCACTTGTTTAGCAATTTGAATCACATCATTGTCATAAAAATATAGACCTGTGACAGCAAAGTGAGATTTAGGTTGTTTAGGTTTTTCTTCTAAAGAAATTGCACGTTTCTGCTGATCAAACTCAACCACACCAAAACGTTCAGGATCTTTGACTTGATAACCGAAGACTGTTGCACCTTTAGCTCGGCTAACAGCCTTTTTTAGCATTGGGGTAAAACCTTGGCCATAGAAAATGTTGTCGCCTAGAACTAGACAGACATTACTATCTCCAATAAATTTTTCACCAATAATAAATGCTTGCGCTAAACCGTCTGGACTCGGCTGAATCGCATACTCTAATCGAATACCAAACTGTGATCCATCACCCAGCAAACGTTTAAAGCTATTCAAATCTTCAGGTGTTGTAATGATCAGTACATCCTGAATCCCTGCAAGCATGAGTACTGAAAGTGGATAATAGACCATGGGCTTATCATAAATTGGCAATAGCTGCTTAGACACCCCTTTTGTGATTGGATATAACCGTGTTCCCGAACCACCAGCTAGAATGATTCCTTTAGTTTGATTTGACATTATATATTTACACCTAATCTTTCACGCTGGTAACTACCATCTTGCACACGACGACACCAGTCCAAATTATTCAGATACCATTCAACAGTTTTTTGAATACCTGTCTCAAAGGTCTCTTGAGGACACCAGTTTAATTCTTTTTGAATCTTTTCAGCATCAATTGCATATCTCAGATCATGACCTGGGCGATCCTTCACAAAAGTTATCAAGGATTCATATAATTGCCCATCTGCTTTAGGTTTTAATTCATCCAGTATAGTACAAATGGTTTTTACTACTTCTATATTTCTTTTTTCGTTGTGACCACCAATATTATAAGTTTCTCCCACCCGTCCCTCAGTCACCACAGAGATGGATCCGTAAATTTGAACAACTCCTATAAGTGATATTCTGCTCCTCAAATGATGTTATAAACATCAATATATGGAGTATTTTATGGCACGTAGACCAAGAAGAAATCATTCAAACGACT
>NZ_PQLP01000112.1:0-1955 GCF_002918965.1 Acinetobacter sp. ACNIH3
TGTTAGCGGCAGTGTAAAAATGACCCCCTAATGGCATTTAAAAACTGACCCCCTTGGTTAATATAGCGGTCATTTTGGACTGCTCAATATGTTAACTTTGGAGCAAGCAGTGACAATCCAAATACTTCATCAACAAGGTAAATCTATTAAAGCCATTACTCGTGAACTGGGGGTGTCCAGAAATACTGTGCGTAAATATTTACGGCAAAACACCACACCTCAGTATCAGCGTATACAGCCTAGAATAAGTATCCTTGACCCATATAAACCCTATTTACTCCAACGTGTAAACGCAGCTCATCCTGAATGGATTCCTGCTGTTGTGCTCTACCAGGAAATTTTAAGGTTGGGATATCCAGGAAAGATCAGGATCTTGAGGGAATATCTTGCAACATTAAAACCAGTTGCTCAACCGGAACCGATCATTCGTTTTGAAACCCAACCTGGCCAACAAATGCAGGTGGATTTCACCACAATTCGACGCAACAACACGACTTTAAAAGCCTTTGTCGCAACATTAGGGTATTCCAGAGCGACTTTCGTGAAATTTTATGATCATGAACGTACGGATGCATGGATCGATGGTCTGGAAAATGCATTTCAGTTCTTTGCAGGAGTACCTCAAGAAATCCTGTTTGATAACGCTAAAACGATCATGATTGAACGGGATGCCTATCAGGAGGGGCAGCATAAATGGAACCCCAAACTGCTCGACTGCGCCAAGAAATACAGCTTTCGTCCTCGCGTATGTAAGCCCTACCGTGCACAGACCAAAGGCAAAGTTGAACGCTTTAATGGATACCTCAAATCAAGCTTTATTGTGCCATTAAAAGCAAGCCTGAAGACTTCGGGTTTACTGTTAGATGTTGATGTCGCCAATGCCCATATTGGCCGGTGGCTGCATGAAACCGCCAATCAGCGGATTCATGCCACCACGCAAGAAAAACCGGCTGTTCGACTGCAACAGGAGCAGCAAAAATTTACGCCATTACCGCAATCAGATACAGGTTCCAGCACTGTACCTGTTGCAGCAGCAGAGCATGTCATGCCCTACGAGAGTTTGCAGCATCCCTTATCGGTATATGACCAGTTGCTGGGAGTTTCCTGATGAATCTGCAATACGACCGTATAGAGCAGCTTTGCCAAAAGCTCAATCTGCCTGCCATCGCATCACAATGGTCACATCATGCACAACAAACATTAGGTCAGGATGGAAGTTATGCCGACTTTGTTGAAGCGATCTTGACGCATGAATATGCTGCCAGGCAACAGCGCAGCCAGCAGGTACTGATGAAACTCTCAGGCCTGCCTCAAGTCAAAACCCTGGAAGACTATGATTTTAATTATGCCCTAGGGGCCCCTAAATCACAGGTGATTGAACTGTTCAATCTGAGCTTTATTGCTAGAGCAGAAAATGTGGTGTTTCTCGGGGCTAGCGGAGTAGGAAAAACGCACTTATCTATGGCATTAGGCTATAAGGCCATCATGAACAACATTAAGATCAAGTTCATTACCGCCGCCGATCTCATGCTGCAACTAAGTACAGCCTACCAGCAAGGTAAACTGAAAACCTATATGCAACGTGCGGTACTGGGACCAAAGTTACTGATTATCGATGAAATTGGTTATTTACCGTTTGGACGTGAAGAAGCGAATCTGTTCTTTAACGTGATTGCCAAGCGTTATGAAAAAGGCAGTACGATATTGACGAGTAACTTACCCTTTAGCCAATGGTCTAAGTCATTTGCGGATGATGTTACGTTGACCGCTGCGATGTTAGATCGGCTATTACATCACTGTCATGTGGTACAGATATCGGGTGAGAGTTATCGTTTGAAGGATAAAAAAAGAATTGGGATTCAGCCGCAGGTTGAAACTTAATACGAGATCAAAGGGGTCAATTTTACTTCGCCATTTTTAAGGTAAAAGGGGTCAATTTTAAAATGCCGTTGACA
>NZ_PQLP01000113.1:0-1903 GCF_002918965.1 Acinetobacter sp. ACNIH3
GTCATGAGAAAGCCCATATAAATGGGTAATGTACAAGTTGCTGTAGAAGCATGTTTAGTTCGTCTGATCACAGATACGTTATAAACTATTGTAATACTTTTTTGAATCCGTCAATGCGTAAGTCCTATAATACTAATAATTAGAAATAATATTTTACTAGAGTTGTGGTATAACATATTGAAAACTATTATTTAGATTCATAAATGAAAAATTGCACACTTCTTGATTTTGAGCAATTGCAGGATGAAATTCTGAATTGCTTTTTGGATCATGCTGGACGTTTTTTAAGAGAACATAAAATAATAAGTGATCCTGACCCAAAGACTGAGTTTGAAGCGTCAGAACGCGAATTTTTGGTTGAACTGATGGTAGAGCATAGCCAAATGCAGTTCTTTGGTGAAACGTATTCGGTACAGGACTTGCTGAATTTGCTTGGTCAAATTAATACGGTAATAGAGGGGATTCGTGATTATAGACAGCAGCAGATTAATGAGAAATATTCTGAAATATTAAATAAATATATTGAGTTGGTTGTTGATGAAGGCGGTAGAGTCTACACCTATAACCCGAGTTTGAAGCGTAGAATCAATGGAATTTTGAATATAAGAAAACGATATGCGCCGCTGTTGCATAAAAAGCTTGAAATATTCTATTCAGAATTAACTGGTTATGCTCAAAAAAATGGCAGATTTAAAAATGCTTCGCAGGCAGTACAACTGATTTTACCCACGCTGCAAATCAAGTTTAGAGAGTTTGATTTGCAATGGGTTCAAAGCAGATTAGAGACAAATAAACAGAAAATTTTAGATTTAACAGAAGCCAGAAAAAATAACGAAAATAAAGACACCTGTGAAGATGATGATTTTGGTGTGTCATTTAAAATTCAGGATAGAACCTATCTAAACCAGATCAGGGAATTACAGAATGAAAATAAAAAATGGGAACAGTTTCTACAGCATCCAGAGCGGTATTTTCCACAGCAAAAGCAACTCCCATTTAATACAGCATATTGCGATGAAGTGCTGGTCAATCACTTAAGGCGTCGTCCTGATTTATTGAAAGAGATTATCCAAGTTCAATTATGAATATCATTGAGGTGATGAGGGGGGCTCGTTCTTAGGCAGCAAGTGGATGAGGTGTGCTATTGCTGCTTGCTCCTAGAAATGAGTAACTGTTAGCTCAGGTTTGAGCTGGTACAACTTCATCGTCATTTTGTACGGTACTGCCATATTGATGATGCTGATCAAATCCTAAAGCATAATTGGTATTTGGTTGATTTTTGATTGTTAAAAATTGCTTTTGTTTTGCGCATTCATTTCTCAATTGAGTTTCAATTTCGCTAAGTGCTTCGGGTGCAAGAGTTTGGTTAATGCTTTGTTGATCTGCTTCGTTAATCTCGCCTAAAAAAGCTTTAATTTTCTCTAATTCAATGGTTTGATTTATAGCCAATTGAATTAGGTATTCCTCAAATTCTTTTGCAGATTTGCTCATGTTTTCGTGGATGATATTTTTTTGGTGCACGAGTTCTTTTTCGAGTTCTGTAATTTTTTCATCCTTAAATTTCAATTCTTGCTTTAAATTATAATCATGATTTAAATTTTGCTCTTTTTTGAGTCTTGATATTATTTTATCTTTTTCACTTAATTTAAAATTATGTGCATCAATTAAAAATTCTAAGCAGGGCGAATTCAAACATGAGGTGCGACAGTTTGAAAAGTCTTATGATAATCAACAAGCTGAGCAAATTTCTCTAATGGTGTAAGCCAATCTAACGCTTTTCTAGGACGAGTATTCAGTGACATGGCAACTTGATTTAAATAATGCTGATCTGCCTGATTTAAATCAATCCCTTTAGGTAAATATTGCCTAATTAAACCATTCATATTTTCGCATGTGCCTTTTT
>NZ_PQLP01000114.1:0-1862 GCF_002918965.1 Acinetobacter sp. ACNIH3
ATATTCTCCCCCTTCCTCATAATAAATTTAAATAAAGCAAATTTCTCTATTATTATATTTAATTACTTCGTTAAATATCATATCTTTTATAAATTTGCGATCAAATCTATATGAGCATTCATTTCTAGTTGTTTGTGTGGGAAATCTCATAAAATCTACGCCTTTACCAATCTGAAAATAGCAATTATCGAATCTAAAATAACGATCATGACTTTCAATATTGAAAAATTCATGTGCCACATCAATAAATTTAAAACTATTCAGTTTCATACTTAATGGTGGAGAAAGCAAATCTGTAACCCAAGAATATAAAAAATCATGCCAATTCGTATAACCTTTTGCTTTTAAATGATTAAGAGCAATTTCATAACTACTATCCTGATCAGAGGTAGTCGTAGTTGATACAATCGTTAAAACACATTTATCCTCTCTACATGTGGCTATCTTTCTTAATAAAAACTCCAGACTTGAAGGTTTTCCATTTTTAAGATCAGTAGCCAAACTTTTGAAAAAATATCGATCAATGATTGTGATCTCATGTGAGTACTTACAAAGATCTAAAAACTTAGCTCTCCAAATTTCTTCTGTTAATTGTCCAATTTCCAGACGTGATTCTAAGTTATTTTTAATATTAATAAATTTTGACGAAGCACTAATATTACCTGGAGGCATTATCTTAATTTCATTTATAACTTCTTGAAATTTTTCATGCTCTCTAAATTCAATAAAGTTTGTTTCATCTAGAATTAAAGCCTCAAAATAATTTTTATAATCTAATATATTGTTATATCTAGGATTTTTATTATTCAAGTCTTCCATACTTTCCCAATTTGCATCAACTTGAATAGATCTAAAAAATTTATTTGATAGCATTAAAGTCCATTTTTGCTTATCTTGTTGGTTGTTTAACCCTTTTAAAAATTCCAAGATATTAAATTGCTGTGGATAAATTAATACCCCATATTTGGACCAATATTCTTCTAAAACTGTATGAGCATTTGTATTGAGGTCATTATTTAATGCATCTGCTGAAAAACAATCTTTATCTAAAGTAAATTTTACTAACATTTCTACAAATTATCCGAAAATTTCATCTATACGTTCATCAAAAAAGCCAACAGGCCACTCATCACGAAATTTTCCATCTTCATCTAAACGTATTTGATACAACCTTGAACCATTATTTGTCGGGTGCACATAAATAATTGAAATATCATTGTATTTTAATCTTTTATCTTTTAAACGTAATAACTTTTGAAGACGCAGCATTAAAGCTTCACTATGTGTCTCAATTATCCATTGATTGTTTTTACAAGTATCTACGAAAAACTCTGCTAAATCAGCTTGCAATTTTGGATGCAGATGTATCTCTGGTTGTTCTATACAAATAGATGAATTCTCTCGGATAATACCTTCAACAATAATTGGTAATAATTGGCTAATACCTACCCCAACATCTGATGGCGCTACGATAGTATCTGTTCTTAAATCCTTTAATAGTATTGAAATTATAGGGCCAGTCGTATCATCTCCTAGCTTTTTAATTAAAATTTCATACGGTATACCGTATTGTAAAAAGTATTTATTAATATGCTGTAGAATCGTATCTCCGTGAGCATAAAGAAAATAACCAATTTTATCTCCTTCGCAACCGACACTAGTTTCGAAGTCATTTTCTATAATATATGTTTTCTCAATTCTTTTCCTAAGAGGTCCAATGTAGCTAATTTTTTCAAGTTTCGATTTTAAATCACTGGCAATATCAACAATTATATTATTAATTATTGGAGTTACTCTGAATTGATCTGGATGAATATTAAATGTTGTATTAGGAGCTAAATTAAAAGAAATCTCGCTAGAAG
>NZ_PQLP01000115.1:0-1789 GCF_002918965.1 Acinetobacter sp. ACNIH3
TGACTCAAGCATTAATGCAGTACGATCTTCAAAGTTAAGATGATGGTATGACAATTTTATATACTCCATAAACCCTTTAAATTAATTAGGTGGTTTATGTCGCACTTCAAGTTTTACTCTGCCCTGGTACTTACATTAAGTTGGAGTTTTCCAATTAAGAAGGGATTTTGCATTATTTTAATAATTTTTTCAGCTATAATCTCTACAGCTACTATATTTTTAACATCTTCAATAAATAAAATAAATTCATCACCCCCGAGGCGAGCTAGAAAATCCGAAGCACGCAAAGCAATAGATACGCGATAAGCAAATTCCTGAATGACTTTATCACCGACATCATGACCATAGCTATCATTGATACTTTTAAATTTATCAATATCAAAATACATAAGTGCCATATTTCGACTGGCGCGGGCTTGTTTCAGTAAAGTGTTTTCTAATTTATGATAAAAATAGGCACGATTTGGTAGTTTAGTTAAACTATCATAGTTGGCACGTTTAAATAGCTCTGCTTCTGTTTCCTTACGCTCAGTAATGTCATCGATTACATAAAGAATTGAATCAATCTCACCTTCTATACCTCTTATAGGTAAAGTGCTAATTTCTAGCCATTGATAGCCAGTATTCGTTTTTAATTGAATCTCTTGATGTTTATATAAAAGTTGTCCAGTACGTATTGCTATATCAGCATCAGCAATAAAGATCTGGGCATATTCTTTCCAAGGCATTTCAAAGTCTGTTTTGCCTTTCAACTGCTGGATATTATCTAATCCGATAAAATTCAGAAGACTTTTATTTCCACCCTGATAAAAACCTTGTGTATCTTTCCACAAAATCAATTGTGGAATGTTATCGAGTACCAATTGTAAGGTTTGACGAGAACGATATAGTTCTTGATCTACCCTTTTTTTCTCTGTGATATTTTTAGCAATTCCAAGAACACTGGTGATTTTATTACCATTAGCGATAGGCACGAGTACGATTGACAAATCATTTGCTGTACCATCCGGTTGAGTGAGCCAGTTATGATAAGAAACGGCTTTGCCCTGAAGCGCTTGTTGAAAATAGGATCGGCTCATTTGTGCATTTTCCACACTTAGAAAATTTTCTAGAGAGATCCCGGCTAATTGATTCGCAGTCATACCAAATTCTATTTCTGCTTTTTTATTCACTGCAACAAATCGACGCTGTCTATCCAGCAAATATACCGGAAAAGGATGATTTTCAAAAAATGATTCAAAATTATCAGCTTGCCAGGCTTGCTGTTCTAACATTTTATAATGTCTTCGAATACGAACTCCGATATAAGCAAAGATTAGACTGAGTAAAATACCGAAAAGAATCATCCCGGCATATGAACTAATAAGCAACTCTTCAAATTTCTGAAGACTCTTTTGATAGATAAAAATTAACCACGGACGCCCGCCGAAACTGATCTGAGTTTTATTTAAGAGCTGTAAGTCCGGATTTCCCAATAAGCTATGAGTTACTTGATCACCATCATAAATGAGGCTATTTTTTTGCAAGTTACCTTCAAACACCTCAAGATCAAACTCTGTATTTTTTAAATCATGGTTGAAGTTAGTAAATAAGTCATCAACATAGATAACAGAAAAAATAAAACCTAAAGGCTTTTTATCAGATTTATTGGAAGATAGGTTTAGAGGTGGTCCCACTTGTTTGAACAACTAAAAGCGTATTTATAAGTGATATTCCGCTCTAGTTAAGCCACCTTGTTTTGTTGGGGTAGCTGATCATAGTAAAACTCATTTGGTGTCATTTTGTCTAG
>NZ_PQLP01000116.1:0-1738 GCF_002918965.1 Acinetobacter sp. ACNIH3
TTCTTGACTCAAGCATTAATGCAGTACGATCTTCAAAGTTAAGATGATGGTATGACAATTTTATATACTCCATAAACCCTTTAAATTAATTAGGTGGTTTATGTCGCACTTCAAGTTTTACTCTGCCTTTCATAGCGTGGTGCAAAAAATAAACTCATTTTAGATAAGTTTTCATCATCCCACCTTTTTCTACTACGACTATAGAAAAAATATTTCCCTAAAGTATAAAGACGTCCTACCTGCTGCCTCATCCCCCTAAAAACAGCATAAGTTTGAAAGTAAGACTGCCAGTTTAGTAAGTCCTGATGAGGTCTTGTTTTATCTACTTGGGAAACATAGCGATTTATAATGTTTATCAAATCTCTTTTCTTCTGTTCAACTACTTCCTTTTTCCATCGCCAAGTCCAGCTAAAAGATTTTCTAGGAGCTCTATAAAATTTTTCAGAACTAGGCTTATATTTTTTATGAGTCATCCTAACCAGCTCTGCTGAACAACCAGCAAAATCCAATTCAAGGTATGGTTTGTTCATCACAAATTTTAAAGGTTCTTCATCATCGAAGTATTCATGAATAAAATTGATTTCTGAATTAACTCTTTCTTTATCAAATGCCATATTCTCTATTTCAATAATTTTATCCTTGCAGATCTGCTGAGGTTGATTATTTGATGGGCTGGGCTGTTTGCTATGCTTATGGCTATTCGGTGTAGTAATGAGCAAAATGAATTGCCATCTGTTCTCATAAATCACATCCTGAATAATTAGATCTGCAATTGGCTTACCTGTTTTCAGACGATAGCTTCTCTGCCGACTTGTTAAATTCAAACCATACCTGATGGTCAGTTTATTGATCAGCTTCTCGATATTTGTAGTTGAACTAATTCCATTATCAACACTAAATGAAGAGTAGAAGTAAGCACCACGAGTAACTCTATCCTGTATTTTCTGTGCTGTGTATTTGGTATGAGGGCTGTAATCAATCATTTTTTGTCATCCAACAATACAGTTTCGTTGTAAATCAACAATCCACTTTTCCTTGTGGAATCATGTTTTTGCTTTTGTGTCAGTCAACAATAGAAATCTTCAGAATTGATGTGCTTTTTACTTTTGAGCAAAGCTCAAAATCGCTATGGCGTAGCCATAGCTTTATGAATAATCACCTCACTTTGTAAGGTGACAATTAAGTAGTTCCTAATGACGACACAAACTTAATAAGTTAAATTTATATCATTTTAAATTAATTATCAATAATATTGATATTTAAAATTAGATGTACTAATATGAAATTATCAATCGAATAGTGGACTGACCATCCATCCTTAATTTTCTTCTTTGAAGTTTTGGATGGGCTTAAGACCACCATTCAAAACTTTGATACATATTGCCATGAGTACCAGAACTAACCATTCTTGTATTGCCGATGTAGCGGACTGCTGGGGAAACCTCGCTCGGTACGTTGCAACGGGGGCTGAAGGGCTGCAATGCTCTTCTTCTATCCGTTCATTCAACTTGGATTTAAGAGTTCCTATATGCATTGCATATAAAGTTGTTGGGCGACAAGGACACGGGAGCCTATAAGGAATTTATTCCGATGTCAACGGCATTTTAAAATTGACCCCTTTTACCTTAAAAATGGCGAAGTAAAATTGACCCCTTTGATCTCGTATTAAGTTTCAACCTGCGGCTGAATCCCAATTCTTTTTTTATCCTTCAAACGATAACTCTCACCCGAAAACGAT
>NZ_PQLP01000117.1:0-1703 GCF_002918965.1 Acinetobacter sp. ACNIH3
TAGCGGCGGACGGGTGAGTAATGCTTAGGAATCTGCCTATTAGTGGGGGACAACATTCCGAAAGGAATGCTAATACCGCATACGCCCTACGGGGGAAAGCAGGGGATCTTCGGACCTTGCGCTAATAGATGAGCCTAAGTCGGATTAGCTAGTTGGTGGGGTAAAGGCCTACCAAGGCGACGATCTGTAGCGGGTCTGAGAGGATGATCCGCCACACTGGGACTGAGACACGGCCCAGACTCCTACGGGAGGCAGCAGTGGGGAATATTGGACAATGGGCGCAAGCCTGATCCAGCCATGCCGCGTGTGTGAAGAAGGCCTTTTGGTTGTAAAGCACTTTAAGCGAGGAGGAGGCTACTTAGATTAATACTCTAGGATAGTGGACGTTACTCGCAGAATAAGCACCGGCTAACTCTGTGCCAGCAGCCGCGGTAATACAGAGGGTGCGAGCGTTAATCGGATTTACTGGGCGTAAAGCGTGCGTAGGCGGCTTTTTAAGTCGGATGTGAAATCCCTGAGCTTAACTTAGGAATTGCATTCGATACTGGAAAGCTAGAGTATGGGAGAGGATGGTAGAATTCCAGGTGTAGCGGTGAAATGCGTAGAGATCTGGAGGAATACCGATGGCGAAGGCAGCCATCTGGCCTAATACTGACGCTGAGGTACGAAAGCATGGGGAGCAAACAGGATTAGATACCCTGGTAGTCCATGCCGTAAACGATGTCTACTAGCCGTTGGGGCCTTTGAGGCTTTAGTGGCGCAGCTAACGCGATAAGTAGACCGCCTGGGGAGTACGGTCGCAAGACTAAAACTCAAATGAATTGACGGGGGCCCGCACAAGCGGTGGAGCATGTGGTTTAATTCGATGCAACGCGAAGAACCTTACCTGGCCTTGACATACTAAGAACTTTCCAGAGATGGATTGGTGCCTTCGGGAACTTAGATACAGGTGCTGCATGGCTGTCGTCAGCTCGTGTCGTGAGATGTTGGGTTAAGTCCCGCAACGAGCGCAACCCTTTTCCTTATTTGCCAGCGGGTCATGCCGGGAACTTTAAGGATACTGCCAGTGACAAACTGGAGGAAGGCGGGGACGACGTCAAGTCATCATGGCCCTTACGGCCAGGGCTACACACGTGCTACAATGGTCGGTACAAAGGGTTGCTACCTCGCGAGAGGATGCTAATCTCAAAAAGCCGATCGTAGTCCGGATCGCAGTCTGCAACTCGACTGCGTGAAGTCGGAATCGCTAGTAATCGCGGATCAGAATGCCGCGGTGAATACGTTCCCGGGCCTTGTACACACCGCCCGTCACACCATGGGAGTTTGTTGCACCAGAAGTAGGTAGTCTAACCGCAAGGAGGACGCTTACCACGGTGTGGCCGATGACTGGGGTGAAGTCGTAACAAGGTAGCCGTAGGGGAACCTGCGGCTGGATCACCTCCTTAACGAAAGATTGACGATTGGTAAGAATCCACAACAAGTTGTTCTTCATGACGATGTATCTGAGGGTCTGTAGCTCAGTTGGTTAGAGCACACGCTTGATAAGCGTGGGGTCACAAGTTCAAGTCTTGTCAGACCCACCATCTGCAAACAGAAAATCAGAGCATTGAATCCTATATGATAAGCTGGGGACTTAGCTTAGTTGGTAGAGCGCCTGCTTTGCACGCAGGAGGTCAGGAGTTCGACTCTCCTAGTCTCCACCA
>NZ_PQLP01000118.1:0-1622 GCF_002918965.1 Acinetobacter sp. ACNIH3
AACGTTTAGGCAGGACACTATGGAAAAAATGGTCAGGCTATCATCGGCGAAGTTTGGTTGAAACTAAGATGCATTGCATCAAATTATTAGGAGATAAACTCAGTGCAAGGAGTTTTGATAGCCAAGTGAATGAGATCCATGCACGTGTAGCAGTCCTTAACAGATTTACGGAATCAGGTCGACCACTTACCCAAGTTACGCCTTAAATTTGGCTCAATTAGGGGCGCTTTGCATTTCAAATCTTTGTGCAACAAAGCCATAATCAAAGGTCGTTTCAGCCTCACAAAAGCGCAGATGCAACAGCTTTCCAGTGGCGTCATCGATATAAACCAGCAAGCAGCATTTGGAAGCTCGACCTTCAAACCAGTCATGATATGAGCCATCGATCTGGATCAGCTCACCGAAGCAATCACGGTTATATCTAGGCTGATACGGACGTTTCAGGCGCTTGGATCGAGGAATCCAGAGGTCATTTGCAGTCATCCAGCGACGAACCGTTTCTACCGGGATATGCAGGCCAAACATGCTGCTGAGCTTCTCATGAGCCAATGTAGGACCAAAGCCAAGTAAATGTTCAGAAATAATGGAAAGACATTCTGATTTTAACAGGACGTCATGGCGACGATGACCCGGTTGACCACGACTGGCATGTGCCATACCTGAGACACCATCTTGATTGAGCTTCTGCAATAACCGGGTAATTTGACGGGTGGAAAGATTCAGGATTTCAGCAGCACGGACCTGGGTAATACGATGATCTCTAACGTCTTGCAGAACTGCAAGACGTTGAATTTCTTTATCAGACATAGTGATCAGCATCTATATTTTATATCCAGTCCATGGTGATAAAAACCATCATAAACCAGACATTTTTATTGGTGAGAATATAGACACTTTAAATGGGTTCTAACAAACTGATTTCGTATAATATTGATTATGTTAAGCGAAGTATACCAAACAATAACTTCATATATCCCTTACACTCACCTGATTTCAATAAGTTAAAGTACTATCCTTTAATTAGATAAATATGATATGTTGAATTAAATTTTAATTCATAAACTTCATCATGTTTGAACTAAAAACAATTCGATTGACAAAAAAAGGTTCAACTAAAAAACAACTAATATTATTGTTTCACCTCAACTCGTACTGTCCCTGTCTATACCCATTGTTGTTCTCAATGAAAGTTTTACGCTTTCAAAGGGCTTTGTTGCACAAAGATTTGAAATGCAAAGCGCCCCTAATTGAGCCAAATTTAAGGCGTAACTTGGGTAAATGGTCGACCTGATTCCGTAAATCTGTTGAGGACTGCTACACGTGCATGAATTTCATTCACTTGGCTATCAAAACTCCTTGCGCTGAGTTTATCTCCTAATAATTTAATGCAGTGCATCTTAGTTTCAACCAACTTCGCCGATGATAGCCTGACCATTTTTTCCATAGTGTCCTGCCTAAACGTTTAACTGTTCGAAGTAATTCATTTCGTTCTAGCGAGCTACTCTTTGTATCTTTCCATGGTTTCGCATTTTTTCTAGGTGGAATCACCGCATGCCCTTGCCGATCTGCAATGACCTGACGGCATTGCTTGGTGTCATAAGCTCCATCGGTATAAACAGAGT
>NZ_PQLP01000119.1:0-1620 GCF_002918965.1 Acinetobacter sp. ACNIH3
ATATATATATATGGTGAATTTTAAATATAATAATATACATTTGTATATTTAATTAATATCAAACTATTTTTTGTAGTTTATGTTTACAAATAAAAACAATACGCATATATTTCGAAATGAATGAATACTAACCAGTTTATTCAAACACAAATATCAATTGTGCTGAAAAAGGCAAACCCGTTGAAAAGCGGGGACGCAAAGCTACCTGCCTAAAGAATATTTATATTCCATGGTCGAGGGGTTACCACGCGTCTTACTGATTTTAAGGTGAGGGTTCCTCTTGTCTTAAATTTAAGTTGCCTTGGCAAGCCATAAGTCTTAGTTGCAGTGAATTAATTTTAGCTCAGCTAATTACACTTCTTATCATAATTATGAGGTTCATCATGAAGACTTCTAATGCCAAGTTTTTCAATAAACTCGCTCTTATTACTACTGTAGCTATAGCTGCAGGAACGGGGATATCTGCTCAGGGGTAATCCCACTGATAATGTTGGGACATTAACAGTCAATTGTAGTGTTGAAACACCTTATACATTAAAGCTTGATCCGGGCAACTCAGGAAACTTTAGTGAAAGGAAAATGTCAAACGGAACTGATTTTTTAATCTACAACATCTATAGCGATGCAGCCCGAACCTTCATATGGGGAGATGGTACAGATAATAGTGTGACTATAAGTGGACAAACAGGAGCAACTGGACAACATCCATTGTATGGTCGTATTTCTGCTAGACAGAATGTCTCAGTAGGAAACTATTCTGACACCATTATAGTCACTATAGTTTTCTGAAATTGAAGCTGATACTGGCAAGATATTACATGGAGTTTCATCAGTGGTAGCAGGACGCAATAATTTAAATGAACGAGGATTAGAAATATCCTTATTTATTTTAATTTTTATCATCAGTTTATCGATAGTATTGATTGCAGTAAAAAAACTGGTTGATCATAACCAAACTCGTCAAAAAAATGAGCTCCAGCAAACTACCCAATTGATTAATAATCAATTACGTCAGTTAATTGTCAGTTATCAAGTAGAAAATGAAAATCTGGCAGCTTTTGTGAAAGCGAATACCTATTTGACGAATAAATCATTTGAACGCTATGTTATGGCATCCAATCCATTTGATCGGTTACCTGGCCTAACCAGTGTGGGTTATCTACCTCGTATCGCTACAGCTACTATTCCTGAGTTTGAGGCAAAAATGCGTCAAGAGTTCCCAGATTATCGAATATGGGAAATAGATAAAAATGAAGCATCCTATATTTATCCCTTAGCTTATGCTGTGAACTATAAGGAGCCTGAACAACTCAAGGTACTTAGAGGATTAAACTATGCATCGGTTAAAGAGAGAAAGTCTGCAATTCAAGATGCTCTTTATTGGGAGGAATCACGTACTACGATTCTTCATCCTGCTGTGCATGATTCAACAGGTAAAAGAGTTGTACTATTATTTACACCGATCTATGATGAGAATTTAAGTAGTATTCAAAACAGAGATGGATCCGTAAATTTGAACAACTCCTATAAGTGATATTCTGCTCCTCAAATGATGTTATAAACATCAATATATGGAGTATTTTATGGCACGTAGACCAAGAAGAAATCATTCAAACGACT
>NZ_PQLP01000012.1:0-78148 GCF_002918965.1 Acinetobacter sp. ACNIH3
CATATAAACCATTATCTCCCTATAGCTTATTTTATTTTTATTTATTAAGTTAGTATAATCCACCCTTAAATCTAATTATCCACATTTCCAACTTATCAAAGAAAATTAATAATCAACAAATAATTAATTATTTTTAAACCCAATAATTTACATTTCTAAAAATAAAAATATAAAAACACCATTCAATTTGAGTGGTTTTTTCCTTTAAATCAAATGATCCGAGAAATTAATTTTACTCTTTATAACGATCTTGTTTTCTTGAATCCAAGGTATGAACGAGTAAAAAACATTGTTTTGTACGAAGTGTAAGGAGACAAAGCACTGCTTTGAATGAAGTATAAGAAGCGAAAGCACACTGTTTTCATCTATTTGAGGCATGAAGTTCAACTCAAATAAATCAGTTTTGTTTTTTACGAGACATCAAAAAAGCCCCTGTTGAAAACAAGGGCTTTTAGACTTAGAAATTAGAACTTAGTTCTTTTCTTTGTCTACAATCTTGTTCGCTTGAATCCAAGGCATCATCGCACGAAGTTTGTTACCCGTTACTTCGATACCGTGAGCAGCATTTTGACGACGACGTGCAGTCATAGATGGGTAGTTCAACGCACCTTCTTGGATGAACATCTTCGCATATTCACCTGATTGAATACGTTTAAGTGCATTGCGCATTGCTTCACGAGACTGTTCGTTAATAACTTCAGTACCCGTTACATATTCGCCGTATTCAGCGTTGTTAGATACTGAGTAGTTCATGTCCGCGATACCGCCTTCGAACATTAAGTCAACGATCAATTTAAGTTCGTGTAGACATTCGAAGTAAGCCATTTCAGGTGCATAACCCGCTTCAACCAAAGTTTCGAAGCCCATTTTAACCAATTCAACAGCACCACCACAAAGAACTGCTTGCTCACCAAATAAGTCAGTTTCAGTTTCTTCACGGAAAGAAGTTTCGATGATACCTGTACGGCCGCCACCAACACCTGATGCATAAGAAAGCGCAACGTTACGAGCGTTACCAGAAGCATCTTGATGAATAGCGATCAGGTCAGGAACACCTGAACCACGTTGATATTCAGAACGCACAGTGTGACCAGGCGCTTTAGGCGCAACCATGATTACGTCAAGATCAGCACGTGGAACAACCTGGTTGTAAAGAACAGAGAAACCGTGAGCAAATGCAAGAGTCGCGCCTTCTTTGATGTTTGGCTCGATTACGTCACGATAAAGTTGTGCTTGGAACTCGTCTGGAGTCAAGATCATCACTACGTCAGCTTGAGCAACAGCAGCAGGAACTTCAGCAACTTTAAGACCAGCGTTTTCAGCTTTTTTCCAAGAAGTAGAACCAGCGCGAAGACCTACAGTTACGTCTACACCAGAATCTTTAAGGTTAAGCGCGTGCGCGTGACCTTGTGAACCATAACCAATGATCGCTACTTTCTTAGATTGGATGATAGATAAGTCGCAGTCTTTATCGTAAAAAATTTGCATTGCTGTCTCCGCTTAATGCTTGTTTGTCTGTTTAACCAGGCAGTGAATCTTGTATTTACACTGCCTGATACCCCCTTCTTTTTAGGGTGAGGAAATACTTTAAAATTAGATTGTCAGTACTTTTTCGCCGCGTGCGATACCCGAAACACCTGAACGAACCACTTCTAAAATGGTATGTTCCGCAAGTGCATCAATAAACGCATCCACCTTTTCAGTTGTACCTGCAATTTGAATGGTATAAGTCGTTGGCGTTACATCAACAATCTGACCACGGAAAATATCGGCAGTACGTTTGATTTCATCACGCGATGAACCGAGTGCTTTGATTTTAATGAGCATCAGTTCACGTTCAATATGCGCACCTTCTGACAGATCCACTACTTTTACCACTTCAACTAATTTATTCAGCTGTTTAGTAATTTGTTCGATCTTGTGATCATCGCCATAAGTGGTCAATGTCAAACGAGAAAGTGTTGGATCTTCAGTTGGCGCAACGTTCAATGTTTCGATGTTGTAGCCACGTTGTGAGAATAAACCCACTAAACGGGAAAGCGCGCCTGCTTCGTTTTCAACAAGTACAGAGATGATATGTCTCATGCTGTGCGCTCCCCTTTTGCCAACCACATATCCTGCATTGACTGACCTGCAATAAGCATCGGATAAACGTGCTCAGAGCGATCAACCATTACGTTAATAAATACGCACTTATCATTGATTGCCATCGCCTCTTCAAGCTTAGACTCAAGCTCATCTGCATGATCAATCTGAATACCAACATGACCATAAGCTTCCATCAATTTTGCAAAGTCCGGCAATGACTCTACATAAGAGCTAGAGTGACGACCTTCATAGTTCATATCCTGCCACTGTTTTACCATACCCAATGCACGGTTGTTCAGGCACAGAATTTTCACGTTCAAGCCGTATTGCTTACAGGTTGAAAGCTCCTGGATACACATCTGGATCGATGCTTCACCAGTAATACACACCACTTGCTGATCCGGAAATGCAAGCTTAGCCGCCATTGCATATGGCAGACCTACGCCCATCGTTCCTAAACCACCTGAGTTGATCCATTGACGTGGACGCTTGTAGCGATAGTGCAATGCGCCGAACATCTGGTGCTGACCCACGTCAGAGGTGATGATCGCTTCGCCATTGGTCACTTTGTCGAGCGCACGAACTACTTGTTGAGGCTTCATCGAACCATCAGTCGGTAGATCAAACTTCAAGCAGTTCACTTGACGCCATTCATCAATTTGCTTCCACCATGCCGCAATCGCTTCAGGATTTGGCTTGGACACATTCATCTGTTTCAGCTGGTTTAGCATTTCGTTTAGTACAGGCTCTACTGCACCCACGATTGGAATGTGCGCCATGATGGTTTTAGAAATTGTCGCTGGGTCAATATCAATGTGAATGACTTTGGCATTTGGACAGAATTTCGCAGGATTATTGGTTACACGGTCATCGAAACGCGCACCAATACACAGAATCACGTCTGCATTGTGCATGCTCATGTTGGCTTCGTAAGTACCGTGCATACCGAGCATGCCCAGGAACTGTGGATCATCGCCCGGGAATGCACCAAGACCCATCAAGGTATTGGTTACTGGGAAGCCCAACAGATGTGCAAGTTCAGTCAATTGTGCTGAAGCATTGCCTTGAACCACACCACCGCCAGAATAAATCACCGGGCGTTTAGCATGAATCAGTTCGTCAATCGCTTTACGAATTTGACCTGAATGACCACGGTATGGTGGCTGATACGAACGCATCTTCACTTTTTCAGGATATTCGTAAGCAAATTTCTCTGCTGGATTGGTCGCATCTTTCGGAATATCAACAACGACTGGACCTGGACGACCAGAAGCAGCGATATAGAATGCTTTTTTGATAATTGCCGGAATTTCGCTGGCATGACGAACCTGGAAGCTGTGCTTTACAATCGGACGGGAAATACCAACCATGTCCGTTTCCTGGAACGCATCCTCACCAATTAAGTGACTTGCAACCTGACCAGACAGGATCACCATTGGAATGGAATCCATATAAGCTGTTGCAATTGGAGTTACGGTATTGGTTGCGCCCGGACCTGATGTCACAAGCACGACACCAGTTTTACCTGTTACGCGCGAGTATGCATCTGCCATATGGCCGGCAGCTTGTTCGTGACGTACGAGGTAATGATTAATTTTGTCTTGTTGAAATAGCGCGTCGTAGATATGTAGAACTGCGCCGCCTGGATATCCAAAAACATGTTCAACGCCTTCATCCGCTAATGCGCGAACGAGCATTTCACCACCAGATAAAAGTTCCAACGTGATTCACCCTAATATTATTCACTGCACAAATGGGAGGCATTTGCAGTGTTCATTCATTAACTGTCTGCACTGTTATAGCACATAAATTTCATAGTTTTCATAGCAATAGGAAAAAAAATCTGGTCTCTTTACTGTTCGAGCAATACAAGACCTAAAACATGTTGGGATAAACATATTTTGCTTAGCTTTGTTCAATTTCTCGGCTAGAGAAATCGCCCACTGCATGAAATGACACTTATTCGAAGGGTGATCGATCTAAGGCATATAAAACTACTGCAGCATTCTTGTGTTTTCAGTCTGTAAAGTCAAGTTCAAAAAACACTCTGTTTCATCTAGCTTATAGGGTTTTTGCTGTTTTTCTAAACTTTTATTCAAGATATAGCTTTATAGACCCTCTTTATCTAGCAAAAATATTTAATAAAATCATTATTATAAATATTTATTTCTATAAAATTTTAGTATGCCTTATATAAAAAAAATGAATGAATTTTTCTATTTTTTGATTTTAATGTTTATAAATAAATTTACTTATTGGTCTGTTTATATTTTCTTCAATTAGCTTTTTCTGCATTTATTACGAAAAGTCCATAAAAATACTCCTTTAATTATTTAAACTGACTACAATATGCACAACCTGAATGCTGAAACTGCAAAGGATCGATAACCATGAGACGTTCACTGTTTGCCATGTTAACAAACACCCTTCTACTCTGTTTTATGAGTGGAAACACCATGGCAAATCAATACTATAAATGGGTCGATGCCAAGGGAGTAACGCATTACACCAAAACACCACCGCCAAAAAATGCAAAAAAAGCAGGTAAAGTGGAAACTTATGGCTGGAAAAATTCAGCCCCAACCCCTCTTAGAAGTGCTGAACCTGCTGAACAAACTGAGCACGCATCTCAAGAACAGCTGCAACAATCGCCTCAAGCTCCAGCGAATCAAGACCAGCAGCAACGCGAAGCGAACGAAGCCTTGCAACAATCTAAAAAGCGTGCAGTCGCTTTATAAGGCATCCCTTTAATAGGACAGTCGTTTTTTCTTCGGGAAATGTGAGTGCAAAATTCACTATAAGTGCATTTTGCGCTATGCTGTGCCTCATAATTTTTTAACCGTTCTCTTGTATTACGTATATGACTACTCACATTGACTCAGAATACCAAGCCAGTGCGATTGAGCCTCAAGTCCAACAGGACTGGGAATCGCAGAAAGCCTTTAAAGTTGCCGACACTGTAGAAGGTCCACGTCGTTATATCCTCTCGATGTTCCCTTACCCAAGTGGCAAACTGCATATGGGTCATGTGCGTAACTATACGATTGGTGACGTGATCAGCCGTTTCCACCGTTTAAAAGGTGAAACTGTGCTTCAACCAATGGGTTGGGACGCTTTTGGCTTACCTGCGGAAAATGCAGCAATTGCGCATCAGGTTGCCCCTGCAAAATGGACCTTTGAAAACATTGATTACATGCGTAATCAGTTGAAAAAGTTAGGTCTTGCAGTGGACTGGGATCGTGAATTCGCAACCTGCACACCTGAATACTACCGCTGGGAACAATGGTTATTTGTTCAGCTTTATAAAAAAGGCCTGATCTACCGTAAACTTTCAACCGTGAACTGGGATCCAGTCGATCAAACAGTTCTTGCCAACGAACAAGTTGAAAATGGTCGCGGCTGGCGTTCAGGTGCATTGGTAGAAAAACGTGATATTCCAATGTACTACTTCCGCATCACAGACTATGCGCAAGAATTATTGGATGACCTAGACACACTTAAAGATGGTTGGCCACAACAAGTCTTGACCATGCAACGTAACTGGATTGGTCGCTCGCAAGGTATGGAAATTACCTTCCCTTCAGCAAATCCTGAAGTTTACTCAGATGGTCTAACTGTATTTACCACACGTGCCGACACCTTGATGGGTGTGACTTATGTTGCTGTTGCAGCAGAACACCCAATGGCGCTAAAAGCGGCTGAAACGAATCCTGAATTAAAAGCATTTATTGAAGAATGCCGTATGGGTTCTGTGGCAGAAGCGGATCTTGCCACTGCCGAGAAGAAAGGCATAGCAACAGGTTTGTCAGTTAAGCACCCTGTAACAGGTGAACAAGTTCCAGTTTGGATCGCAAACTATGTGTTGATGTCATACGGTTCAGGTGCGGTGATGGCGGTACCTTCACACGATGAACGTGACTTCGAATTTGCCAACAAATATGGCTTAACCATCAAGCAAGTGATTGATGCCAAAGGCGCAGATGATGCGGACTTTGATGCAACACAATGGCAAGAATGGTACGGTTCGAAAGAAGGCAAATTGGTCAATTCAGGCGAATTTGACGGTTTAGATTTCCAAGGCGCATTTGATGCATTCTTAGCGAAACTTGAGCCACAAGGTCTTGCGAATGTAAAAGTTCAATTCCGTTTACGTGACTGGGGCGTCTCTCGTCAGCGTTATTGGGGTTGTCCAATTCCAATGATCAACTGCTCAACGTGTGGTCAAGTGCCAGTGCCTGAAGATCAACTTCCTGTTGTACTTCCAACTGATGTGGTGCCAGACGGTTCAGGCAACCCATTGAACAAAATGCCTGAGTTCTACGAAACTAAATGTCCTTGTTGTGGTGGCGATGCACGTCGTGAAACCGATACGCTAGACACATTCGTAGAATCATCTTGGTACTATGCACGTTATGCATCTCCAGACTTTACCAATGGCATGGTGAAACCTGAAGCGGGTCAAACCTGGCTTCCTGTCAACCAATACATCGGTGGTGTTGAACACGCGATTCTGCATTTGCTTTATGCACGTTTCTTCCACAAATTGATGCGTGATGAAGGCGTGGTACAAGGTAACGAACCATTCACTAACCTTTTAACACAAGGTATGGTGCTTGCTGATACCTATTACCGTGAAGCAGAGTCAGGCAAGAAAACATGGTTTAACCCTGCGGACATCGAGCTTGAAAAAGACGAAAAAGGTCGTATCACTTCTGCGAAATACAAAGAAGATGGTCAAGACGTTATCGTTGGCGGTCAAGAGAAGATGTCGAAATCGAAAAACAACGGGATCGACCCGCAAGCGATTATTGACCAATACGGCGCAGACACTGCACGTGTATTCATGATGTTTGCTGCACCACCTGATCAATCTCTTGAATGGTCAGATGCAGGTGTGGAAGGTGCAAACCGTTTCTTGAAACGTGTATGGCGTTTGGCAACGGGTTTCCTTGAACAAGGTAACAATGTATCAGCTATTGATAAAGCTACGCTTTCTACTGCTGCGCAAGACTTACGCCGTAAAACGCATGAAACCATCCAAAAAGTGGGTGATGACATCGAACGTCGTCATGCATTTAACACTGCCATTGCAGCGATGATGGAACTTCTGAACGCAAACAATAAGTTTGAAGCGAAAGATGACAATGACGTGGCTGTTGCTCGTGAATCGATCATCACGCTTTTGACTTTACTTGCACCGTTTGCACCACACTTAAGCCAGACTTTATTGGCGCAGTTTGGTATTGAGTTAACTTCTGCTCAATTCCCAAGCGTTGATGAGTCTGCATTGACACGTAATACACAAACCATCGTGGTTCAGGTCAACGGTAAACTTCGTGGCAAGCTTGAGGTGTCTGTTGATGCATCTAAAGACGACATTCTTGCACAAGCGAAAGCATTGCCAGAAGTTCAACAATTCTTGACGGGTCCAACCAAGAAAGAAATTGTGGTGCCGAATAAGTTAGTGAATTTGGTGGTTTAATATCCTCAAGTTCCCTCTCCTATTAGGAGAGGGTTAGGGAGAGGTAATTTGAAAAAATCACCTCATCCTCTTGCGGAATATATTCCTCATCCCAGAGGGAGAAGGAACTTTATAAAGGATTTCACAATTCCCAAACAAAGCCCGTTGCCAGTCAACGGGCTTTGACTTTACAATCCCCTACAGAATTTCAATATTTTCCCATTTTGGAAAAACAGAGGACAGCGCATGCATTTGGGCAAACGTTTAGCAGTAATTGTTTTAACTTGTGGTCTGAGTGCAGGCTTAGTCGGCTGTGGCTTCCATCTTAAAGGTAATAATCCGAGCTCCGCACCTGTTACTTACTCTGTCATGAGCCTGTCTTTACCGCCCAATACTGAAGAACTGCAAGAGAAGCTGGCAGTTTACCTCGGTGCTGCAGGCGTACAGCTAAGTAATGCACCCAATGCTTATGTGTTACGTGTCTTGGATTATACCCCTCGCCGTCTAGAACTGAACGGTAAACTGGTAGAAACATTATTACGTCTCAATGTGACCTTCCGTATTGAAGATGCACGAGGTAATCCTGTGACTGAACCGCGTACGATCGTCGCGACCCGTACTTATCAATATGATATCGAGACAGTAAATACTGATGACCAGGAACAGGTTTTCCTGAAACAGGTTCTCATTGATGATGTAGCACAACAGATTGCGCGTCAGATATCATCAAATCGCCTACCATTGGCAAATCCTGAAACTCCTACTCAACCGGCACAATAAGACTGAACCATGAAAATTGATTACCTTCAGGCATTAAAACGTGTCTCCGATGCTCGCGGTGCCTGGGTGTTACATGGTCAGGAACCTCTGCTTGAGCAGAACTTGATGGATGCTTTTCGTACCAGCTGGCAACAGCGGGAAGTTGAACGTCAGCGCTATGATGTCAGTTCGGTCAGTGACTGGAAAAATGTCTTTAATGCATTAAATAGTTTGTCTCTGTTTTCGACTCAATTAGCGGTTGAAGTACATGGCAACATCAAGCCGGACGCTAGTGGCATCAAGCTATTAAAAAGCTATTTGCAGCAGGACAGTGACAATTTATTGCTGATCATCATGCCTAAACAGGATAGTAGCAGCCTGAAATCCAGCTTTTTCCAGGTCATGGATGCCAATGGCGTCAATGTCTCTCTGACAGCCAATTATCCGCGCGACCGTCAGCAAATTTTGTCAGTTGAGGCAGAAAAGCTCGGCATTAAACTTGCCAATGATGCCTGGGTATGGCTGGAACAACACCATGAGCATAACCTGCTGGCAGCCAAAAATAGTCTGATGCGTGTTAGTGATACCTTTGCTGAGATCGATGTAATCCAGGTGGATCATCTGTATGCCTGCCTGCAAGATCAATCACGTTATAGTACCTATGACCTGAGTGATGCCTTGCTAAATGGCAATCTGGCACAATCGATTAAAATTTTTCAGTATCTGATTGCTTCTGGTGAGCCATTGAGCTTAATTCTGTGGAGTATCAGCAAGGAAATGCGTTTGTTAATGCAGCTGTTTGAACAGCCACAAAATGCGCTACAGATCGGTATCTGGAAAACCAAAGTGAGCCTATATCAACAGGCTTTACGTCGACTTAGCCCACAAACCTTTTTATCTTGGCCAGCCCTGTTATTAAGAATTGATGCTTCTATCAAAGGATTAGGGCATGAAAACCCTGAATATCTGGTGCAGCAAGTCATTGCCAGTATGTGTGGCAAAACTTTATTTCATTAAGAACTTAATCATCAGATAAATAAAATAATAATCATTCTTATTTGTTAAAAAATTCACGATTTATCCTTAATTCGCTTTTATAATCATTCACATATCTCTGACTTAAATCTGTTCACTATGCCAAAAATAAAACCGTCCAAACTGATCATGGCAGTAGTAATTGCCATTGCACTTATAGCCACCGGGTGGTATTTCCTCAAACCTGAAGAACAGCCAACACAATACATTACTGCTGAGGTGACTCAGGGAGATATTGAAAACTCGGTACTGGCAACAGGTGTACTGGAAGCCACCAAAATGGTCAGCGTCGGTGCGCAGGTTTCTGGTCAGGTGAAAAGAATGTATGTGCAACTGGGCGATCAGGTTAAACAGGGTCAGTTAATTGCTCAAATTGATTCTGTACGTCAGGAAAATGATTTAAAAACTGCTGAAGCCAGTATTAAAAACCAGATGGCACAACTTGCTGTGCGACAAGCAAATCTGGCCAAAGTTGAAGCGGAATATAACCGTCAGAAAGCCATGTATGCACAGGATGCGACTTCCCGTTCAGAGCTGGAATCAGCCTTGGCAAATTATAAGACAGCACAAGCGGACATTACTGCAATTAATGCTCAGATTGAACAGTCACGTTTAACTTTAGCCACTGCAAAAGAAGATCTGGGCTATACCCAAATCGTGGCACCGATGGATGGCACCATTGTGGCAATTGTGACTGAAGAAGGCCAGACCGTAAACGCGAACCAGAGTGCACCGACCATTGTGAAGCTGGCAAAACTTGACACCATGACCATCAAAGCCGAGATTTCTGAAGCAGATGTCATGAAAGTTGAAGAAGGCCAAACGGTTTATTTCACTACCCTAGGCAACAGTGAAAAGAAAATCTACGCGAAACTACGTCAGGTAGAACCAGCACCGAATTCAATTAATACCGATACCAATACTTCAAGTTCATCTTCTAGTTCTGCAGTGTATTACAACGCCTTGTTCGATGTACCGAATGAAGATGGCAAACTTCGTATTGATATGACGGCGCAAGTCTATATTGTGCTGGATGAAGCACGAAATGTATTGACCATTCCAGCCGCTGCGATTCAAACCTCTAACCGTCCACAACGTCCAAATCGTGGTGAAGGTACTCAAGAAACACGTGGCGAGGGTCGTTCACGCAGCGAAGAGTCTGCTGCTCGTGATGAAAGCCGTGCCGACAATGCAAAAGGTGAGCGCCCTGCCCGTCTGGAACTTTCTGATGCAGAACGTGCTTTGATTGAACAAGGGAAAGCTCAACGTGCCATGGTTCGTGTATTACAAGCGGACGGTACTGCAAAACCGACCCCAGTGCTGATTGGTCTGAATAACCGTGTGACAGCGCAAGTGATTAAAGGCTTGAAACGTGGTGATCAAGTGGTTATTGCCGATGGTTCAGACACTTCAAATGACAGTGCTAAACGAAGTGGTGGTGGTCGTAGTGGCGCCGGCCCAATGAGAATGTAAGCATGAATCAACAACAACAGCCTCTGTTAGAGGTCAAGAATCTGATTCGTGAATTCCCTGCGGGTGAAAGTACGGTTCAAATTCTCAAGGGTGTTAACCTCGAAATCTATCCCGGCGAGCTGGTTGCCATTGTTGGTCAGTCCGGTTCAGGTAAATCAACCTTAATGAACATTTTGGGTTGTCTGGATAAGCCCACTGCTGGCAGCTATAAAGTCAAAGGGCGTGAAACCCGTGAGCTGGAAGCGGACGAGTTGGCCCAGTTACGCCGTGAATACTTCGGCTTTATTTTCCAGCGCTATCATCTTCTTGGTGACTTGAATGCTGCAGGCAACGTTGAAGTGCCTGCCATTTACGCGGGTGCGGACTCAACTGAACGTCATGAGCGTGCTGTCAAATTGCTGACTGATTTGGGGCTAGGTAAAAAAACCGAAAACCGTCCAAGTCAGTTGTCTGGTGGTCAGCAGCAGCGTGTTTCAATTGCTCGGGCCTTAATGAATGGTGGTGACGTTATTCTTGCCGATGAACCAACAGGGGCATTGGATAAGAATAGCGGTATTGAAGTAATGCGCATTCTGCGCGAGCTGAATGCCAAAGGTCATACCATTATTCTGGTCACACATGATCATAATGTGGCCAAGAATGCGACCCGTATTATTGAGATTTCAGACGGTAATATTATTTCTGACCAGCAGAATGTACCTGAAGTCGATGATGGTTTTACAAAGCAAACGCTAGAACGCAGTGAACAGAAGAAAATCTCCAGCTGGCGTTCAGCAGTAGATCGTCTCGGTGAAGCATTCCGTATGGCGCTACTGGCCATGAATGCCCACCGCATGCGAACCTTTCTGACCATGCTTGGGATTATTATCGGGATTGCCTCCGTGGTTTCCGTGGTTGCGCTGGGTAACGGCTCGCAAAAACAGATTCTGGAAAATATTAGCAGTCTCGGGACCAATACCATTACTGTATTCCAGGGCCGCGGCTTCGGGGATAATTCACGGTCCTCCCAAGCCAAAACCCTGATTCCTGCCGATGCAGATGCTCTGGCAGAACAGCCTTATGTTGATGGTGTGAGTCCATCGGTCAACAGCAGTGTCACTGGACGGTATAAAGAGATCGAAGCTTCAACCACCGTCAACGGCGTCAGTGAAGACTTCTTCTATGTCAGAGGCATGACTTTTAAGTCCGGTCAGCCTTTTGATAAGGAAAGTGTTACGGAACAGGCCCAAGATGTGGTCATTGATACCAATACCCAAAACACTTTCTTCAAAGATGGTACCAATCCGGTTGGACAAGTGATTCTGCTGGGTAGTGTACCAACCCGAGTGATTGGGGTCATTGATGCGCAAAAAGGCATGATGGGCAACAATGATACGCTGAATGTATACCTGCCTTATTCAACTGTTATGAGCCGTATGCTGGGGCAGTCCAATGTGCGTCAGATCATTGTACGTATTAAAGATGAGTACCCAAGTGCCGCGGCTGAAAATGCGATCCTGAACTTACTGGTACAGCGCCACGGTGCGCAGGATGTATTCACCCAGAATGCGGACAGTATTCGTGAAACCATTCAGCAGACAACCCAGACCATGACCTTGCTGATTTCTGCAATTGCAGTCATTTCTCTGGTCGTCGGTGGTATTGGCGTGATGAACATCATGCTGGTGTCGGTAACAGAACGTACCCAGGAAATTGGGGTACGTATGGCTGTTGGTGCTCGTCAAAGTGATATTCTGCAGCAATTCCTGATTGAAGCAGTACTGGTGTGTATTCTGGGCGGTATTTTGGGTGTGCTGCTATCCCTCGGTATTGGTCAACTCATTACCCATTTTGCTGGAGGTACTTTCCAGATGGCTTATTCGACCACTTCAATTGTGGCAGCTTTTATCTGCTCTAGTCTGATCGGTATTGTGTTCGGCTTTATCCCGGCGCGTAATGCAGCACGACTGAATCCTGTCGATGCTCTCTCTCGAGAATAAGGAATCTGATATGCAAATGAATTTAACCAAACTTGCCAGTGCCCTGCTCCTCGGGAGTTCACTGGTGGGATGCGCAGCTGTGGTAAAAACACCTTATGAACAGCCAAGCATAGCTGTGCCTGGCAGTTTTCAGAATAATACTGCGCTAAGTAAGCAGATTTATGATGATGTCCTGGCTGATCAATGGTGGACCTTATTTAAAGATCCTCAACTGAATACGCTTGTCGAGGATGTATTATCACGCAATAGCAACCTTGCAGTAGCCGGGATTAACCTGCAACAGGCACGTATTCAGGCCAGACAAACGCAAAGCCAGCAAGGTATACGCATTGGTGATGCACGTGTTTCAACTGGTCGTCAGTTTAGTCTGGATGGTGACGGGGACCGTTCTACTGGGATTTCACTAGGTTATCCTGGTCTTAGTTATGAGCTGGATCTATTTGGCAAGCTTGCCAATCAGACTGAAGCAGCCCGTTGGGAAGCTCGTGCTACTGAACAAGACTTGCAGGCAACGGCGCAAAGCCTGATTGGAACGACTGCACAGCTTTACTGGCAATTGGCTTATTTAAATGAGCGCTATAGTGTCGTACAGCAGAACCTGGCAACGGCCCAGAAGACTTATGACCTGGTACGGGTACAGTATCGTGCTGGTGCAGTTTCCGGACTAGATCTGACCCAGGCTGAACAGGCAATCCAGAGCCAGCAAGCTACTTTAAGTCAGATCGAGCAACAACGCGTTGAAACACGTACCGCACTTGCAGTCCTTATGAATATGCCGGTGCAGCAGCTTTCTATTCAGGAACCACAACGCCTGCCGAATATTGCCTTGCCTGCGATTGCAGCGGGTTTGCCTGCAAGTCTGCTGTCACGTCGTCCAGACTTAAATGCTGCTGAATTGCGTTTACGTAAAGCGCTCGCCAATAAAGATGCTAACAAGGCTAGCTATTATCCATCAATTAGTCTGACCGGTAGCTTAAGTACGGGTATTGGTACCAGCACGTCTTTGTCAGATGCGCTAAAAAATCCGGTTGCAACATTGGGCGCAGGTCTCACCTTGCCCTTCCTGCAATGGAATGACATGAAGCGTGATCTACAAGTGAATGAACTGGAATATGAAAAAGCAATTCTGCAATATCGCCAAACCATTTATGAAGCTTTTGCCGATGTAGAAAATGCCCTGTCAAATCGTACTGAGCTGACGAAACAGGTCGAGCTACAGCGTCGCAATGTCGAGCTGGCAGAGAAAACAGAACGTTTGACTGAAGTGCGTTATCGTAATGGTGCAGTTGCCTTGAAGAACTTACTTGATGCGCAGGAAACCACACGTAATGCGCGCCTCAGTCTGGTACAAACGCGTCAAAATCAATACAACGCTTATGTCACTTTGCTGCAGGCGCTAGGTGGTAGTCCAATCAAGCAATTACCATAATATCTTCAAATAAAAAAACCGCTGCCGAGGCAGCGGTTTTTTTATGCCAGTCTATTTTTCATTTGCAGATAGGCATTTAAATTGTTTAGCTGTTCCTGTGAAGCCGCATGTCCTAGCAGACTTCCCTTCTCTAGCCATGCTCGGGCAAGCGTTACATCACGATCTACACCAATGCCCTTGGTGTATACACGTCCCAGATGACTATAAGCGTCAGCATTTACCTGTGCAGCAGCTTTATGATAGAACTGGATCGCTTGATCCATATTAGCTTCAACGCCAATACCGTGTTCCATCACTTCCCCGAGCGCATTCAAGGCCATGGCATTTTGCTGGGCAGCTGCCTGCTTTAAATAATTCAGACCTAAAGCAGTCTCTTGCTCTACGCCTTCACCTTTAAGATAACTCATACCAAGCTGTGCTTGTGCCTGTGCATGACCTAACTGAGCCGCTTGATGCAAATAGCGTTTAGCCTGATCTTCATCAATAATAAATACTGGATATTGACCTGACAGTGCCTGATACAAATACCAGGCGGCATCAGCCGAACCTTTGCTTACGGCCTGATTCAGATATTGAATGGCCTTATCACGGTTGGGCAATGGATACTCAGGCAGGCTATAGAAGCGTCCAACGATATAAATTAGATCCGCTTCAGATTGTGTATTAATATTCCAGTGCTGCTGCGCGTTCTGCTGAATGATTTGCGTGGCTTTAGCGGTATCTTTAACTGTACCAATACCATGCAGATAGCACAGTGCGAGACCCATCTGGCTATAGAAATAAGCTGGATCAATTCCGGCAGCAGCCTGATACAGGCTAAACGCTTTTTCAGGCTCATTTGCGACCAGATAAGACTCATAATATAATGCTGCAATCATGCACAAAGCTTGAGGAAACTGAGTATTCGCAGCCTCGCTCCAATAGCGAAAGGCCATGGTTTCATTCTTATCGACAAACCAGCCATAAAAATAGGCTAAACCAAGTAAAGTTTTGGCTTGAGCATCTTTATGCTCATAAGACAGCTGTTGCAAATGCTGCAAGATCCGCTGCCGCTGATCAACATCAATCGTACCTAGCAATACACCAGCATAATAATCATACAAACCATTCTGATCGCCCAAATTAACGCTTTGTTTAATGAAGCGTAAGGCTTTTGAATGATCCTGTGGTAATAGCTCACCACTTGCATACAGTTGTGCAATCTGTTGGGTTGCTTCGAGATGATCTTGCTGCGCGGCCAGAAACAGATAATGGATTCCCAAGCTTAAATCTTGGGTAGTACCCTCTGCCAAATAATATTGTGCCAACTGGTACTGTGAACCAGAGTGTCCCTGATCTGCATTCTGAATCAGCAGTTGTAGACGATGCTGTTCTGCCGCATCCTGAGTGGGTTCGGACAATTCGGTGATTCGATATTGGGCTTCCAGATTACCTCGTGCCACGGCATGACGATACCAATACAGTGCTTTTTCGCGATCTCGATGCTGATAGTGATCATCTTCAAAGACCTGACCCAAATGGTAAGCAGCTTCATCACTGCCAAGACGGAATGCATTTTCAAACAGATTAATCGCATTTTCGGTACTTGGCGGACGCCCCAAACCTTTGATTTGCATCAGCCCCATACCAACATAGGCCTGAGGGATTTCCTGCTGCTGAGCCAGATCCTGATAGATCTGATAGGCACGCTCATAATTCGACTGCTGTCCTTCAGTACTGAGACGAGCCGCGTGCTTGAGCTGGGCCTCAATCTGTTCAATCCATAGGTCATGTTGCACTGCCCTGGCTTGATCTCGTGTTACCGGGTCAGGACGCTTCCACATCCAGATCCCTAACGCCACGATTCCCAAAATCAGCACCAGTAAGAACCACATAGCTGCTCCCTGATATTGTTTTTTGTTATATGAATATAGTTTTCATTCTAAACGCAGGCACAAAAAAAGCACAGTAACTGTACTTTTTTATTTTGTATATCAGGCTTTTGCTCGCTTCATATCCAGCTTTTTCAACACTTCTGATACTGCAACCATGGCAAAACTGGAAGTCACCACTACCGCTGAACCATAGCCACCGCAACGTAAGCCCGCGCTTGGACAGACATCGGCACTGGAGAAGGGATTGTCGATTGAATAAACACAGGTGATGCCAAATTTTTCTTTCGGTTTTTTACAGATACCTTTTGCACGTAATTGCGTACGTAATTTTGCCAGCATCGGGTCCTGTTCAGTTTTGGATAAATCAGCCACCCGGATTTTTAATGGGTCCAGTTTACCGCCTGCTCCACCCGAGACAATCAGAGGAATTTTATTGAAACGGCAATGCAGCATCAAAGCAAATTTAGCTTTTACATCATCAATACAGTCCAGAATGATGTCAGGATTACCTGCCAGGATTTCTTTGACATTTTCAGGCGAGAGATAGTCATCAATCAAGTTTACTTTAATACGTGGGTTAATCGCACGGCAGCGTTCTGCCATGATTTCAATCTTTTCACGGCCTAAGGTGGTCGTCATCGCGGGTAACTGACGATTGATATTCGATGCCGCCACTACATCCATATCAACAATAGTTACTTCACCGATGCCGGTACGTGCCAGTGCTTCGACTGCCCATGAACCGACACCGCCAATTCCAATCACCATCACGTGACTGTTTTCATAATGATGAAAGCTGTCATCGCCATAAATTTTGGCTACACCGGCAAAGCGGCGGTCATATTCATCATCTTGAAGCAGGTCAGTCATAGGTCATCAATAGCAAGAAAAACATCGGGGCATTTTAGCAAATTCGCAGCCGGTTGACTGCCACTAAAATTCAGACACAAATTCAGTCAAAAAACTATTCTTTAACCATCCATAAAAAGCTTAAAATCGATCAAATTCTATTCACCAGTAAAATCATCACAATAGATCTTTTTCATAAATCAAAACATGATCGTTATATTCATATTTAAATGGATATTGAAAGCTCCTTCTCCCTCTTGAATGAGAAGTATTACTTCGCAAGAGGAGGGAGATTTCTTAGATATAACCTTTTCCTTGCGCAGCAGTACTACTCATCTCCTACAAAGAGAGCAGAATTTCATTTTAATGATTAAAAAATGATTTATGAAAGAACCCTAATAACCAGAATATTTTAATCCTTCTCAGCTTATAGGGAGTCAGGTCAGTATGCTATTTAACGCTCTTTATGCACTCATGGTTGTTCTGTTCCTGCTTTATCTTTATGGCTTAGTTTTCAAAAAGCAGAAAAATTATTATATCAGTATCATGATTCGCTTACTGACTTTGGGATTATTTGCTTTAATTGTCTTTGATCAACATGAAACCCAGATCCATCTTGCTTTGGTCCTGCTCACCTGGGTACTGTTTGAAAGCAGCGACAATTTTTATAATAAAAGACTCTCTTCAAGTAAATAAAAAAGAGGCTTTACGCCTCTTTTTCAATGTCCGGATTACTTGTTCATAATGAAAAAATATTCACGATAGTATTTCAGTTCAGCAATTGAATCACGAATATCATCCATCGCCAGATGTGAAGCATTTTTCTTAAGACCACTCATGATTTCCGGACGCCAGCGTTTTGCCAACTCTTTCACTGAAGACACATCCAGGTTACGGTAATGGAAATATTGCTCCAGTTCTGGCATCAGACGATGCAAGAAGCGACGATCCTGACAGATCGAATTACCACACATGGGTGATACTTTTGGATTGACCCATTTTTTCAGGAATTCAATGGTTTGTTGTTCAGCATCTTGTGCAGTAAGCTTGCTGCGACGCACACGCTCCACCAGACCCGATTGTCCATGTTGACGGGTATTCCATTCATCCATGGCATTGAGCACACGATCCGACTGATGAACTGCAAGGACAGGACCTTCGGCAAGAATATTTAAATTGTCATCGGTTACAATCGTTGCAACTTCAATAATCTGGTCATTGTCTGTATCCAGACCTGTCATTTCCAGGTCGATCCAAATCAGGCGGCTATCCGGGGTGCTGCTCATAAATGTGCAATCTTATTAGGCTATAAAACATTTATAGTAGCAAATTTATTACGTCGATGCTGTAACTGACACCCTGCTTCATGCTATTTTTGCCATCTCGCTCCCATGGTTTTTTAGGATTTGAATGGCTTTAATACGTAAACGTCGTTTAACTGAACAACAACAACGTCGTATTCAAAAACAGCACAAAACGCGTCAGGAAGAGGCGGATACCTCCCAAGACCTGGAAGGACTGGTCGTGCAGCATTATGGTCGACAGCTAGAAGTCCAGGCGCTTTCGGTTCCTGAACTGCATCCTGAAAAACCGGTGGTGGCTGAAGGTGAACCTGAACCCTTCTGGAAAGAAATTGAAATGGGCAGCGTGTGGCGCTGTCATACCCGTACTAACCTTGAATTGCTGGTCACAGGTGACCGGGTCAAATGGCAGGCTGATCCAAATACTGGCTTGGGAATTATCACTGCGATTCATCCGCGTAAATCACTGCTGACCCGACCTGACCGTTATCACAAGGTTAAACCGGTCGCAGCCAATATTTCCCTGATTGTGATTGTATTTGCACCATTGCCTGAGCCAGCGCCAGGCCTGATTGATCGTTATCTGGTGGCTTGTGCCGATGCAGAGATTCCCGCACTACTAGTCCTGAATAAATCAGACTTGCTCAAGGAAAATGATCCAATTCTGGAACTGCTCAAAGAATATGAAAATCTGGGTTATGAAGTCATGCAGACCCAGTCTGATGGAGATCTGACTGAACTTTCTGCGCGTCTCAATGATGAAACAGTCGCATTTGTGGGGCAATCAGGTGTAGGCAAAAGCACCCTGATCAATGCCATCGTGCCGGATGCAGCTCAAAAAACGAATGTTATTTCTGAAAACTCGGCATTGGGTCAGCATACAACAACTTCAACACGCCTGATCTCCTTTGGTGATGGCGCAGCGCTGATTGACTCTCCGGGGATTCGTGAATTTGGCCTGTGGCATTTGACTTTAGACAAGGTACAAACCGGTTTTCCAGAGATTGAAAATCTGCTAGGGCACTGTCAGTTCCGTAACTGCACGCATAAACATGAAAAGCAATGTGCTTTACGTCAGGCAGCAGATTCAGGTGAAATTTTGCCGCGTCGTTTGGACAGCTATCTGCGATTAATTGATGAAATCACGGAAGCTCAACAAAAAAATTGATATTCTTAAGCTTTAGCCCTTGAAGCGGTGATTTTGATCACCATATTTATGAGCTATACTCTTGGCAATTTTGAAATTGTAATTAGGTGAATTGTGGAACGTTGGTTCGAGTTTATGGGGAATCACCCCTTTTTGTTTGGTGCACTTGCAGCATTGGTGGTTTTGTTCTTCATTATCGAAGGTCAACGTAACGGTCGTAAAATTTCTCCGCAATCGCTGGGAATTTTGGTTAAGGCAAAAAATGCCATGCTGATCGACCTGCGTGATGCCAAAGATTTCCGTGAAGGTCATATCAGCGGTAGCCGTAATATTCCATACAGCCAAATTACCAAACATGTCGAAGAGTTAAAAACAGCAGATCGCCCATTGGTGTTCATTTGTAATCTTGGGCAAGTTGCAGGTACTGCGCTACAACAGGTCGGTCATGCAGATGCTTACCGTCTTGATGGCGGCATCAGCAACTGGAAAGCCCAAGGCTTACCTCTGGTGAAAAGTAAATAATTTACGATCAGGAGATTCATTCATGGCTGAAGTCATTATCTATTCAACGACTGTGTGTCCATACTGTGTCCGTGCAAAACAGCTCCTTGAGCGTAAGGGCGTAGAATATAAAGAAATCAATCTGTCTAAAGAAGATCCGCAGGTTCGTCTTGATTTGATGCAACGCACCAACCACCGTACCGTGCCACAGATTTTTATTAATGAACAATTTATCGGCGGTTTTGACCAGCTTTATGCTTTAGAGCGTGAAGGCAAACTCGACGAATTACTGGCTTAATTGCCCTTTAATTATCACCTCATATTAAGGATTAAAGAATGAGTGAAGAACAACAAGCTCAACCACAATTGGCATTAGAGCGTATTTACACTAAAGACATTTCTTTTGAAGTACCTGGGGCACAAGTTTTTACCAAGCAATGGCAACCTGAGCTGAACATCAATCTGTCTTCTTCTGCAGAAAAGATTGATCCAACTCATTTTGAAGTCGCTTTAAAAGTGGTAGTACAGGCAAACAACGAAGGTGATACAGCATTTATCGTTGATGTCACTCAAGCAGGTATCTTCCTGATTGATAGCGTTGAAGAAGAGCGTCTGCCTTACATTCTTGGTGCGTACTGTCCAAACATCCTGTTCCCATTCCTTCGTGAAGCAGTGAATGATCTGGTCACTAAAGGTAGCTTCCCACAGTTACTGCTTACACCGATCAACTTTGATGCTGAATTCGAAGCTAACATGCAACGTGCGCAAGCTACTGCTGTTGAAGGTCAGGCTTAATCGTTTGATCTTTAATCAAAAAAGACCGCAATTGCGGTCTTTTTTATGGTCTGTTTATAAGTTATTTAAAGGCTTGATGCCCCTGCTTTTTAATCTCATCCATTTTCACGGACAAATTCTGAGCTTCCTGTAACTGCTTAGCAGCAACCAGCTGTTCTGCCTTTTTAATCTCTTTTAGCAAATCCTTTAGCAATCCCTGATAGGCCACTACATGTGCATCTTCGGCTTTCAGTTTTTGCAGCTTGGATGGTAAATGTTTCTGGTAGCTTTCTACAGTTTGCTGCATGATCTGTAATGCTGCTTGTGCCTCTTTAGAATCCTCTGCAGCTTTAAATTTTTTCAAATTTTTATCCAAGTCACGCATGCTGTAATGCTGGTGCTCTTCTACTGCCATAGCCGAAGTTCCCAGACCTAAGCCTATGATGAAAATGATGTTAACCCATTGTGATTTAAACATGGTTATTTTCCTGATTTTTTTTGTTTTAAGCATCTTAATGGCAAAGTATTAAAAGATAAATTATCTTCATCCTATTTTTTAAACTTGATGTCATCAGATTTACATCATTGTCCATTAGCATAAAAAATAAAAACCCCTCAATTGAGGGGTTTTCTTTGCTTGAAATAAGTATTAAAAATCTTATTCTGCATCCAGCATCAGCTCTGCACTCATGCCAACCGTATTATAACCGGCATCAACATACATGATTTCGCCAGTGATGCCATTTGCCCATGGTGAGCACAGGAATAATGCAGCATTACCAACATCTTCAATGGTGACATTACGTTTAAGCGGAGCCACTTTTTCATTCAGATCCAGCATTTTACGGAAAGATTTAATGCCAGACGCTGCAAGGGTACGGATTGGACCAGCTGAGATGGCATTAACGCGGATACCGTCTGTGCCCAAGCTAGATGCCAGGTAACGTACACCCGCTTCTAGTGATGCTTTCGCCAGACCCATTACGTTGTAGTTCGGCATCACGCGCTCAGAACCTTGATAAGTCAGAGTGAGTAGACAACCTTGGCGTGCAGCTAAAAGTGGCTTTGCAGCACGTGCCATCGCGATAAAGCTATAAGCACTGATGTCATGTGCAATCTTGAAACCTTCACGATCCGTCACATCTGTAAAATCACCGTCTAAGGTATGTGCAGGTGCAAAACCGATTGAATGCACGACTCCATCCAGACCATCCCAATGTTTTGCCAGTTCTGCAAATGCATGGTCAATTTCTGCATCTACCGCCACATCACAAGGAAATACCAATTCAGAACCGAATTGTGCAGCAAAATCATCTACACGTTTTTTCAGCTTTTCATTTGGATAGGTAAAAGCAAGTTCTGCACCTTCACGGTGTAATGCCTGAGCAATACCAAAAGCAATTGATAATTTACTTGCAATACCTGCGATCAGGAAGCGCTTACCCGCCAATAGTCCTTGTGCCATGTGAATCTCACTCAAAATAATTTATATGCATGATGCCAAGTCTAAAGCATTTTAGAAATTGCATAATGCGCCTTTTTTCATTGGATCATACATTGAAATACAGTTTTCGACTGATGCAAGGATTTTATATTAGATATCCAGATGCAAAGCCTGATGGGTATTTTTCCAGAGCTGTTCTGCCAGTTCCTCTTGATCCATATGCAAACTTTTAGCCAGTCCTTGCAGCACATAGGGCAGATTTGCAGGCGTATTGCGGGTACGCTGTTCAGTAGAATGCTGACAACATAAGGGCGTCATGTCTGGACAATCGGTTTCAAGGACCAGATGTTCCGTGCCCATCTGCTGTACCACCTGATGCAGTTTTCTGGCATTGGAATTGGTAATTTGTCCTGTCACCCCAATCTTGAAACCCAGTTTGACAAAAGCCTTGGCTTCTTCAATCCCACCACCAAAGGCATGCGCAATACCGCCTTGTTGAAATTGATGCTCTTTCAATATTTTGAGTACTTCCGCATGGGATTTACGGATATGCAGTAAAATCGGTTTGTCATATTGCTGTGCCAGTTCAATCTGAGCAGCAAAAAAGTCTTTCTGCTTCTGGAAAATTTCTGCTTGCTTATGCTGTTTCAGAAACGTATCCAGACCGATTTCACCAATGGCAATACAGTCTTCAGTTTGCAGGACCTGCTCTAAATCCTGCAAATGATCCTGCTGATGTTGCTCGATATAAAAAGGATGTAAGCCGGGGGCTAAATAGCTCCTTGGCGCATCGGCAAGATCATTTAAAAAATGCTGGGTTTGAATCAGGTCCTGAAAACGCTGCTGTAAAAAACCGATCAGGATTAGCCCTTCCACGCCTGCCTTTTTAGCGGCATAAGCTAACTGTTCCCGATCATGATCAAAATCAGGAACATCGAAGTGGGTATGCGTATCAAACAGTTTTAGGCTCATTTTGCAACTTGAGCTTCTGAAGCAGCCTGTTCAGTTTTCGGCAGATACTCTGGTTTTAAGATTCCCTGTAAATCACTATAAGGAATATTTAAACGCGGCAAGCCGACCACATAAGGTCCAATTTCATATTCTGCATATTGCAGTGCCAGACCTTGTTTGGTCAGGAAGAAATTATCCGTTAACTTGAATTTCCAGGCCTGCTCGTATTCTGCAACATCAGTTGCCAGCTCTGAATCAATTACCCAGGTTTTAAAGGCGTCATGCGCTTTGGCTTCCAGCTGCGCCTTTTGTTTTGGCAGGACAATATCATCCAGTTTGACCAGCTTTTTACTATCCAGGTCAAAGTTATAATAGTTCTGTGCAGTAGAACCATGTGCCCCACCCAGATAATGTGTGCTATTTAATACTACTGTTGCCAGCGGATTTCCAGGATTCAGGATCTTCGGCTTGATCATCAGGCTAATACTGTGATTGGCACTGAGTGCTTTCAGCTCCTTGTCCAGATTCAGGAAAGTCTGCATATAAGGAATAGTCTGCTTTTCCAGCTGCTGACGTGCACTGAGCTGGGGTTGAGTTACAGCTGCCTCTGAAGCTGCGGATTGAACAGGTGTTGGCTCACTGGCAGCTTGTACTTTCGCTGACGTAATCGCATCAACATCAAGCATACCCTTCAGTCGGGCTAAAATCTGTTGATCAATAAATTCATCAATAAAACGCTGATTACTATTCAGACGTTCAATGGTGATTTCAGGACAGCTTTTACCATCACATTCCGGGAGATCCAGGTTAAGCTTTTCGGTTTCACCCTTGAGCTGGACGATTTCAGGCTCTGCCTGAGTGACTTCCGGTGGATTAACCTCTTTGGCTTCCTTTTCTCGAGGTTGACAGGCAGTCAACAGAATCGCTGTCGCCAGTACAGACAGGCCGAATATCTTGTTATATTTTGGCATTCAATAACCTTTTGTGTTACATCACATTCCACCCGTTCTCGGGCATCAATCCTAAAACATATGCTGATACACTTCAGCTTTCAAGACCTGTTGTGTTTGTTCTTGACTAAGATAAATATCAAGTTGTTTAGCATCCTTGACAATTTCCCCACCACGATAATGCAGCCCAATCCCCTCCTGATCAAAGAACCAGTCAGCTTGCCCCCAATACAGTTTTTTCGGGGCAGTTTGTCGGACTTCTTTACTATTTTCTTTTAGCCATTTTGCATAAGCATCTTGCACGATCTTGTCCATCGTGACCCGTCTTTGTGGATCAATAATATCTAAGGCCGTCAGATTTTTTTGACTGCGGCGATCTGCCACATAAAAATAATAGCGTTCCTTCACCGTAACATTTTCCTGCTCTGTATCCACCCCAATCTGCATTAGCACATACTGATTATGCTGATAAGGGATGCGGGTATACATGGAGAGTTGATAGGCTTTATTGATTTTAATCTGTTCCTGCCAGGTATCTGATTTTTTTACATAGGCATTGACGGCCTGCTGTAAGCTTATGTCCTGCTGCTGATCTTTATCCCGAATCTGATCCTGAATCACCAGTGCCTGTTTACCTTCCATCCACTGGTTCAGCCATGGATCTACCGTTTCCAGGGTCTGAATATCCAGTTCGATACAGTTTTTGTTTTCACAAAATGGGAGTGCAATCTTGGCCGGCTGTTCCTGAATATTCAGATAAGGCAATACATCTGCCTTTTCTACTTGCTCAATTTCGACTACCGTATCCTGAGTTTTTGTTTCTGGTTCTGATTTTTTTTGATCGCAGGCGCCCAGCAATAATCCTAAACTGATTGCTGAACTCAGCATGACTGCATTGCTAAGTTTCATATTCCCAAGCAAATTTGAAAAGATAAGTGAATGTAGCACAAAATAAAACAGCTTCCTGAGAAGCTGTTTTATTTTTAAATCATTTTATTACTTAGTGTTCACGGGTATTGCGGAACACGATGTCAGGGTAACGTTCCTGCATCAGTTGCAGATTGACACGGCTTGGTGCCAGATAAGTCAGATGGCCGCCACCATCAACAGACAACTGGTCATGGGCTTTTTTCTTGAATTCATTAAATTTCTTTTCATCATCACAAGAAACCCAACGCACAGTATTAATACTCACTGGCTCGTACACGCAGTCTACTTTGTATTCTTCTTTCAGACGATATGCGACAACTTCGAACTGTAGCACACCCACTGCCCCAACGATCAGGTCATTATTATGTTGCGGCATGAAGACCTGGGTTGCGCCTTCTTCAGAAAGCTCTTTCAGACCTTTTTGTAACTGCTTAGATTTCAATGGATCTTTCAGACGTACACGGCGGAACATTTCCGGCGCAAAGTGTGGAATACCTGTGAACTGCAGATCTTCACCTGAAGTAAAAGTATCACCAATCTGAATAGTACCGTGGTTATGCAGGCCAATAATATCGCCTGGCCATGCTTCTTCCAGATGCTGACGGTCACCCGCCAGGAAGGTCAATGCATCACTAATACGTACATCTTTACCCAGACGCACATGCTTCATTTTCAGGCCTTTTTCATACTTACCTGAACAGATCCGCATGAAGGCAATACGGTCACGGTGCTTCGGATCCATATTGGCCTGGATCTTGAAGACGAAACCACTAAAACCTTCTTCAGTTGCTTCAACTTTACGGTTTTGGGTTGGATGCGCTTTCGGCTCTGGTGCGTATTCACTAAATGCATTCAAGACATGGTCTACACCAAAGTTACCTAATGCCGTACCGAACAGCACTGGTGTTTGGCGACCTGCCAGGAATTCTTCACGGTCTAATGGCTCATTGGCCATTTGAACCAGTTCAAGAGATTCTTCAAATGCTGCCCATGCCAGCTCACCTACTTTTTCACGCAGGTCTGCATGATCATAACCATCACGTACTTCGATGTCAGTAATCACTGAACCGAAACCCGCCTTATAGACATAGAATTTTTCTTCAATCAGGTTGTATACACCAGCGAAGTCACGACCAGTACCCAGCGGCCAGGTGATTGGCACACATTTAATTTTCAGGACGTTTTCGATCTCGTCCAGAAGCTCAAGCGGCTCACGGATTTCACGGTCCATTTTGTTGACGAAAGAGATAATTGGTGTATCGCGCATACGACACACTTCCATCAATTTAATGGTACGGTCCTCGACACCTTTTGCACCATCAATTACCATCAGCGCCGAGTCCACAGCAGTCAGGGTACGGTAGGTATCTTCCGAGAAGTCTTCATGCCCCGGGGTATCGAGCAGGTTGATCATCTTGTCTTTAAACGGGAACTGCATGACCGAGGTCGTGATCGAAATACCACGTTCCTTTTCTATTTCCATCCAGTCCGAAGTCGCCGCACGGTCAGACTTACGGCTTTTTACCATACCGGCAACCTGGATCGCCTGCCCCCATAACAGCAATTTTTCTGTCATGGTCGTTTTACCGGCATCGGGGTGGGAAATAATCGCGAAAGTACGTCGCTGAGCGACCTGCGCCGCTAACTCTTGTTTAAAACTCATGGAAAATACCTACTGCAGATCCGCAGTGCAAAAGATCAAGCACGATCAATATGAAAAATTGGCGATATTGTAGCAGAATTTCTAAATGCAGTACTCATTCCTCAATGCCCACCCTCTCCTGCACTTGTCCTTTATAGAATGGACAGTTTTTAGAAGAACACCGTCTTCAGGTTGAAATTTCAGGAGAAATATCGACTTTTATCTCATGGTGAAACCTATTTAAAATAGATTTATATTTTAAGAGATCATTTAGTTTCTAGAAATTTATTGAAGCACCTGATCACATTTAAATAAGGATAAAAAAATGACAAGGATTGCCTTTCAGTATCTGTATGCTGAACCCTACACCCACTGTTATGGCTGTGGACGTGACAATCCACATGGTCATCAACTGAAAAGTTACTGGGACGTTCCTTTTGTACAGACTATTGCACATATTTTCCCCGCCTCTCATTATACCGGCGGTGTACCCGATCATCTGTATGGTGGCTTGATTGCATCTCTTCTGGACTGTCATGGGACCGCCTCTGCGGCAGCATTTAAAAGCCATGCAGCTGGCATCGCCTTTGACGGTAGTGAAGCCTTAATTCGATGTGTTACTGGTAGTCTGAATATGCAGTTTATTCGACCGGTACCTGTGAATACTGAATTGATGTTGACGGGTCGATTACTGAAAATTGAAGGCCGAAAAATCCAGATTGCACTTTCTCTGTCTGCCGATCAGATTGAATGTGCAAAGGCTGAAATGCTCGCTATTCAAATTAAGTAGCTCCTGAATTCAGAGGCTGATTGATAAAATTAAACAGATTAAGAAACGATAGCGGCTTCAGGTAAATCCTTCACACTAACTGGTCTACTAAATAGGAATCCTTGTAACTGCTGACAACCCAAACGGGTCAGGATGTCTGCCTGTAACTGAGTTTCCACCCCTTCAGCAGTAACCTGCAAACCCAGCTTAATTGCAAGATGGATAATACTTTCCAGGATCATCTCTTCCTTGGAACCTGCGGTCAGGTCTGCAATAAATTCTTTATCGATTTTTAGCTCATTCACTGGCAGGTTCTTCAGATACAAGAAACTGGAATGCCCTGTACCAAAGTCATCAATTGCCAGCTGAATCCCCATATCACGCAAGCGTTCCAGGGTACGCACACTGCTATCAATATGATGCATGGCTGTAGATTCAGTAATCTCAATCATCAGGTGATTCGGATTAATCTGGTAACGTGCTAACAGTTCTTCCAGATTTTTAAACAGGTTCTTATGTTCAAACTGCACGGCAGACAAATTAACAGCAATCGGGAAGAAATTCGTTCCTTCCGTTTCCCATTGATGAATCTGTTTGCAGGCCTGCTCCAGTGCCCAATACCCCATCTGGATAATCAGGCCGGTTTTTTCCGCACCCCGGATAAACATTACTGGTGATAACAAGCCCAGTGCCGGGTGCCGCCAGCGGATCAAGGCTTCAACCCCACAAATCTGCAAATCTTCGGTACGATATTTAGGCTGGTAATACAGCTCAAACTGGTGTTCTTCAACCGCTTTATACAGGTCATTAATCAGCTTGCTCTGACTTCTGGATTCCTTTTCATCATTGCTGAAATTGAACAATGAATAGGTATTACGCCCCTGATTTTTGGAAGTCAGCATGGCTGAATCGGCATTGATCAGAAGATCCTGAACATTTTGACCATGTTCCGGGTATATTGAAATACCAATACTCCCTGAAACATTAATCACCTTGCCAGCAATCATAAAGCTTTCCTGAATCATGCTTAAAATTTTTTCAGCGACTTCAGCAGCCTGTTGCGGTTCTGCATTTTCCAGAATCAACAAGAATTCGTCACCCCCAATTCGCAGCAGTCTGGAGTGCTCATTGAGTAAACTATGAATCCGGTTAGCCAGCTGGATCAGGAGCTGGTCACCCACATGATGCCCAAAGACATCATTTACTGCTTTGAAGCGGTCAAGATCAATATACAGAAAGGCAAACTGTGCATTACGGTAATGATGATCATTAAACAGAAAGTGAGAATATTCTGCCAGATAAAAACGATTGGGTAACTTGGTTAGATTATCCTGTACAGCCAGATTGGCCAGCTCTTTATTGGCCTCAGCCAGCTGACGATTGCGATGCTCAAGACGCTGTTCCAGCATGGCTACACAGAAACCGGCAACAAGAACCAGACAGGTAATGAAAACTATAGTAATCAGCAATTCGCGCTCAAGCGTGGACATTTCGGCCAAGCCCTCACCCACTATGGAATGAAAACTGGTCGCGGCCATCCCGGTATAGTGCATCCCGACAATGGAAAAAGTTAGCATCAATGCCACACCGGCTTTCAGCCAGAAACTACGGCGAGCAATACTGCGATTCTTGAACAGCATCCAGAAGCCTAAACCAGCCCCGCTAATCGCAATGAGTACCGAGCAGATCACCAGTACCGGATCATAGCGGATCACATAACCTTGCACCACCATACTCATCATGCCGGTATAGTGCATGCCGGAAATTCCCAGCCCCATTAATACCGCGCCGAGTACCAGACGGGGAAAAGGCAGGGTTTGTCGTGTCGTCAGCCAGATGGCAAAGGTCGAGGCGATAAAAGCAATAATGTAAGAGGTAACAGTCAGTCCGGAATCAAAATAGGTATTGTCTGGCAAATGACTGGCGGTCATGCCGACAAAGTGCATACACCAGATAGAGAATCCTAAAATCGCACCACTTGTAACCAGAATCAGCTTTTGATATTTGGGAGGAGCTTTATCAAATAACAGCTGTTCAATTGAAATGGCAAGAAAACAAACTACCAAAGCTACAATGAGCGAGCCTATAACCAGATTAATGTCATAATGAACATGGATCATATAAGAGTCCTGTAGAAGCTTGCTTTCCCGAACTGCTTAAGCCCACATTGCATCTTTACCTGCCTAACTCGAGGGCACCCAAGAACATTGCTCAACCCATATACCCTTGGTCATATTTGACCCATAAAAAATTTTTAATTTATCGATACTTGAACCGCAATATTTAAAGTACAACAAAAACTATGATTTTACTGACTTAAATCCAAATCTGACAAAAATAAGAAATATGTGACATATATTAAAAGTGTTTCAAGTTTTAGCAAATGGTTAAATTCATTCATTGACTAGAATTTAACAGATCTAGATCACAACATTATGAATTTCAACAAAACAGATAGCATTTTTAACACTTATCAACTTTTTTCTTGTTTACTATTTTTCAACAAAAAATAGAAAAACAGCCTGCATATGCAGGCTGTTAGTCAAATTAAATTCTTCAATTCTGAATAACTATTTCGCTTTTCCTTGTAAACGAGCATAGTCATGCAAAACATTGGCAGCTTCTACAACAAATACTTCCTCTTCAGGGAGCTGCGGACGATCTTTAGCTTTCATCTTGGCACGTGCTTCAATCAATGCATCCATTGAGGCCTGATAGCTTTCCCAGTTTGGATAAGGTTTCTGACCCGTTGCTGCACGACGTGCATTTTCAGATTCCAAGGTCTTACGTTCAAGTTCCAGCAATTCCGCTTTACGCTGATTCAGATCCAATACTAGACGCTTTTTCTCGTCAGTTTTCTTGGCAATCGCTGTACGTTGCTCAAGATACTTGAATTGTGGATCCAGATTGACACGAACCTGTGAGCTCTTGATCAGATCAGGTACATATTTCTGTACTTCACCTTCACGTTTAAAGGGTGCTGTCGGAATGGTATCCCACTGCAAGGCATTTTTAGCCTTACGCTCACCAAACTCTTCATTGTAAATATCGACCAGCTTGATATCGGGGACCACACCCTTGTTCTGGGTACTGCCACCAGTGATACGATAGAACTTACGTTGCGTCAGTGTAGCCTGTCCATGTGCCAAGGTATCCAGCTGTACTTGTGCCGTACCTTTACCTGTCGTGGTGCTACCAATGACAATACCACGTTCATAATCCTGAATTGCAGCAGAGTAGATTTCACTTGCCGATGCAGAAGCGAGGTTGACCATGACCGCCAGTGGACCAGCATAGGTCTGTGCACCGCCATCATCATCTTCAAAGACACTTACATTGCCATTGCCATCACGAATCTGTACCACTGGACCAGACTTGATCACTTGCCCCAGCATACGTGCAACTTCTTCTAATGAACCACCTGGATTATTGCGTAAATCAACAATAATCCCTTCAACATTTTTGGCCGAAAGTTCTTTCAGGGCATTGTTGGTATCTTCAGATACAGAACGATAATCTGTACCTGCACGTCGTGCGCGATAGTTTAAGTAAAAAGATGGAATTTCAATCACACCATATTGATACTTCTTGCCATCTCGCTGAATCTCGACCACACGGGTACGTACGCCAGCATCTTCTTCCTGGATCACATCACGGGTAATGGTGACATTACGCGCCTGTCCCAGTGTTGCGCCAGCGCCCAGCAATTTCAAAGTAACTTTAGTGCCACGTTTACCACGAATCAGACCGACAATTTCATTACTCGGCCAACCAATTACATCGACCATTGGTCCGCCATCCTGAGCGACCCCAATAATACGGTCACCGGATTTCACCTGACCTGATTTACTCGCCGGACCACCTTCCACAATAGTTTCAATCTTGGTGTAGTCTTCATTGCCACGTTCTGGGCGAATTGAAACACCCACACCTTCAAGCTGTAAAGTCGTTTGGCGGTTCAGCTCCATCGCATCCACAGGCGGGAAATAATTGCTATGTGGATCATAGGTCAGCATCATGGCATTCAGCGTTTTATCCAGCACATCATCGCTCTTGATGCGACTTAAACGTTCAAGCTGACGGGTATAACGCTTGGTTAAGGTCTGTGCCGGTGTCAAATCCTCTGGACCACTCAGATCCTGACCATTAGCCAGTTCTGGGTTGTCTTTTAATACTTTTTGTTTGGCCTGCTCTTCTTCTTTACTGATGGTCAGATTAATCAGCTGAGAAACCAGCATTTTTGACCAGTAAGCGCGTTGTTCTTCAGGTGTCTTGAAGAATGGGGCTTTCTCACGGTCAGTCTCAATATAAACATTACTTTGATTCAGGTTTTGAGGCTTTTTCAGTTCATCCAGCATAAAGGTATAGAACTGCTTGAGGCGTTCACTATAGTGTGCATGAATCTCAAATGGACCAGCCAGATTGCCTGATTTCAAGTTGGCACCAAAATTGGCACCATAACGTTTTTTATAGTTATCAATTTCAGGTGCCAGGAACAGGCTATGCTCCGGATCCAGGCTATCAATATAAAAATCAAAAATGCGCTGTGAGGTTTGAGCATCCAGACGCATATTCAAATAGTGCTGACGATCCACTAAAGTAGCCAGCTGTCTAGATACGAGCGCTTGTTCTTGAGATGGTTGAAGGGCTTTGCTTACGACTTCTGATTTTTCAGCAGCAATCGCGTCGCTCACCACATGGGTAAAAAAGAATCCGCCTGTCGCAACTGCAACTGCGCAAGCTACTGTTTGAAGTTTCATAAATAATTCGTACTTCCTTGGCCTTTTGACCAATTTAACCGTGTCGTTTTCCGATCTGAAATAAACGTATCCGGGATCTTAAACAACTTAATAAGTTTATGTTGTGTAGTTTTATCATATTCTGTGCAGTCAAAGTGTAGCAAAAGATTGCAGAAATCAGGTATTGTTTTCGCTGAAAAATTCTAATATGGACACCGCATATGATTGGCGCATTGATGCTCGACATCGCTGGCACTCACCTTACCCAGGAAGATATTGAACTGCTACAGGCTCCGCAGGTTGGCGGGGTCATTCTGTTTGGCCGTAATATTGAATCACCTGCACAGGTTCGCGCCCTAACGGATCATATGCGTCAAATTCGTCCGGATATTCTGATTGCAGTCGATCAGGAAGGTGGTCGCGTTCAGCGCTTGAAACAGGGTTTTACTTTACTCCCGGCCATGGGTCATTTTGGAGAACTTTACCAAAGCAAACCTGAACGTGCGTTAGAATTGTCAGAGAAATGTGGCTGGTTAATGGCGATTGAAGTGCTGGCAGTCGGCATTGATTTTAGTTTTGCTCCTGTGCTGGATCTGAATGACATCAGCGATGTTATTGGTGACCGTAGTTTTGCCACAAATATTCAGGACATCACTCCACTGGCAAGCGCTTTCCTGAAAGGTATGAAACGTGCTGGCATGGCATCGACCGGCAAACACTTCCCGGGTCATGGTTCTGTAAAAGCCGATTCTCATGTGGCAGCGGCCGTAGATCCACGCAGCTATGAAGAAATCCAGCAAAAAGACATGCAGACCTTTATTCAGCTACAGTCACAACTGGATGCCTTGATGCCAGCGCATGTGATCTATAGTCAGGTCGATCCTAATCCAGCCGGTTTTTCAGAATTCTGGATTCAAAAGGTTTTGCGTCAGGAACTTGGTTTTGACGGTGTATTGTTCTCGGATGATTTGAGTATGCAAGCCGCCTGTGTCGCAGGTGGCGCTGATGCCCGTATTCAGGCAGCACTAAAGGCAGGTTGTGATATGGGTCTGGTCTGTAATGACCGGGCAGCACAATGCCTGGCCCTTGAGGGAATTGTAGATTTACCATTGCCGAATCAGGAACGTCTGCAACGCATGCGCGGTCGTATTCCTCAGATTCAGATTCATGACGTTTTAGATCTTGGTGAAGAATGGCGTCAGGTTCGTGATGAAATTACAGGATTTAGAAATCAGGTGGCTTCATAAGCATATTTAGCTAGTACGATTCAGGAATACGATAAAAGGAACACCACAAGTGTTCCTTTTTGTTTATGATGTAAAAATACAAAAACTTATACAATAACAATAAGGTCAGGAAGACATGACACAACCACTCTCGCAACATCGACATATCTCTTTTACTGCGCACTATACCGGCTATATCTGGTACCAAATGGGAATTTCTCATCCAGTGTTTGCGACTGGGCGAGGTAAATTTCTCGCTGCATTGGTTCATCCCTTGGAAACCTGGGCTGAAAAGCACGTGGGCGGCAGTATGCGTACTACCTTAAAACAGCGCCACCAGATGATTGATGAACATCTCTGTCAGCTCATTACTCAGCACCCACAGCTACAAGTACTGGAAATTGCTTGCGGACTATCTCCGCGTAGCTGGAATTTCAGACAAAAATTTCCTGAAATCAATTACCGTGAACTTGATCTGCCAGATATGGCCAAGATCAAAACTCAGGCGCTGAAAATTCTGGATCAGGATGCACCAGAAGTCTTGACCGCTGATATTTTTAGTGAAGAGCTTGTCAATATTTTTCAGGTTTTTGATTCTGAACGACCACTAGTGGTCATTAGCGAAGGACTGATCAACTACTTTGACAAGGACATGCTGCACACCTTATTAAAAGGTATTACCGAGTATGGACAACGCTTTCCGGAAATTCATTACCTCAGCGATATTTACCCTGAACCGGTGAAGAACCGATTAGCCAGCTTTATCTGGATATGCAGCCGTTTACTGAAGTTTATGTCACATAGTGCTTTTACTTTCCACTTTAAGTCCCCCCAAGAATTACAGCAGTTTTGTCAGCAGACCGGTTTTATAGCGGTAGAAGTAAAACAGCCGCAGCGCTATTTTGCCCAACCTCAGCAGTCCAATCCAGCATCTGAGCAAGATGAGCATTTAGGTGATCTAGTCTGGATGATTCATGCGACCAAAAAAAACAGCGTTGAATAACGCTGTTTTTTTCAAAGTATCTATTTAACTTTCAAATTCAGGTCGGGAGCATTCTAAACGACTGCATCCAGCACTTGTGCTTCAAGTAGAGCTTTTTGAGTCTGCACAAAACCTAGCAAACGTTCCGCCACTTCAAAACTACCGTGCTTAAACAAGGCACGAATCTGCGTTTCATCATGCTGGAAGATCAGGCATTCAATTTTGAACTCACCTTCTTCATCTTCCAGATGCAAAGCCAAATCCCTTGGATACTGAATAGCCTGCTGCACCTGCGCTTCTTCCATTTCAAATAAGACACCAAAGAAACTTAAATCCACAATAGTGGTAGGCAAACGCAGATCCGAGTGTCGATGACTCAGGAAACGTTCTGGCTCTTGTACCGGAATACGGTCTTCACCACGACGTTCAAGTTTTAGCATCTGTTCCCGAGTAAAGGGAATAATCCCTTCCAGCTGATCTACAGGTTCATCACGCAGGAAAGTGGCGAACAGATGCATGGTTTCTTTACGGCGCTGCAGCTGTGGTACATGGTCGGCACTGGCAATCTGTACATACTGCATGTCTGGGCACTGTAGGGCAAAGCCAGCATTTTCATGCGGCAGGGTGAAACTGTCATATTGGCCGCAAGCGACGAGTACTTTACATTGTGGAATGGGCACATGTTTCAGGCGTAATAGACGGTTGCAGTTAACATCATAACGATCCTGCTCAGTTGCGGTAAACTCTGCCATCTGTCTGAAGAACAGACGCTTGGCCGTCGGTGACATACGGGTTTCTTTTAAACGGGCATGATTGACCAGATACAAAATGACAGCTTGACCAAACTCGTCCATACGCCCTTCTTTCATCAGGTGCAGGGATTCTTCCAGCAACATCCGCCAGCTCTTGCGGGTTTTTTGCATCACCCCCATCAGGATCATGCGATCCACCAGCTCAGGACGCTGATCCGCCAGACAGGAAGCCACGACAGATCCTAATGACATGCCCAATACTGCAACCTTAGGCAAACACATTTGCTCTAGCCAGCGTCCTAGCATGCCTGCCAGATCTTCCAGTTCCAGAGAGCCTGCAGAGATGCCAGTATCCACATTGGTGATCTGCTGGTTAGCACCCATTGAAGGCAAGTCAATCAGGATGATTGGACCTGCAGCGAATAGCTGTTCTACACAGTATTTATAGGAATTAAAGTTCTGAAATGCCCCACCAATAATAACCATCGGTGTCATATGCAGGGTTTCAGGGCGGGCGATTGCCATATATTCAATTTTCCAGCCATCCATCCAGGTCGTACGTGGTGGCTGTTTAAAACTGTTTTTATCGTATAGATCAAAAAACGCATAGTGGCTGTGTTGCTCAATGCGGTGGTGGTCCATCTGGATAATGGAATTCATCTTCCTTTCCTCCATCCTTGCCTTATTTTTATTGTGCAAGCAATTATTGAGAGATTTCATGCTTCAAGATCAAATGTGAAAGACCTGAATACACGTCCTACTCTTTATTTATTATTGAATTCGACATCAATGTCGCTGTCATTCATTCTATACAGAGGTTCTTTTTACAAGCAACTAATCTTGCAACCGCTTGTCTGCTTTTAAAGATAAAACGATTTCAAAATGTTTAACGATTGTAAAAGCACATGAAATTTCGCCAGCAGACTTCATTGTATCGGCTCAGACTGTTAATATCAGAAGGATATTTCTAAGTGATCGAACCGCTATGCAAGAGTCTATTGAACAATATATGCAAACGGTAGGACAGCAGGCTCGTCAGGCTTCACGCATCTTGGCGCGTGCGTCCACCCAAACAAAAAATGATGCATTGTCAGCAATTTATACTGCTTTAAAAAACAGTGAAGCTGCGATTTTGGCTGCCAATCAGATTGATATGACCAAAGCGCATAGCAATAATCTGGACAGTGCTCTCCTCGATCGCTTAGAACTGACTCCCGCACGCTTCAAAGGCATGCTACAGGGCTTAAATGATGTGATTAGCCTGGTCGATCCGATTGGTGAAATTACCGATATGGCCTATCGTCCATCTGGTATTCAGCTGGGCAAAATGCGCGTACCTCTTGGCGTAGTCGGCATGATCTATGAATCACGTCCAAACGTGACCCTGGAAGCAGCATCTTTAGCACTGAAATCTGGTAATGCCATTATTTTACGTGGCGGTTCGGAAGCACTTGAATCTAACCAGGCCATTGCCAAAGCGATTCAGCACGGCTTGCAGGTTTCAGGCCTACCAGAAGCAGCCGTGCAAGTGATCAATACCACAAACCGTGCAGCAGTGGGTCAGCTGATTACCATGTCTGAATATGTCGATGTGATTGTGCCTCGTGGTGGTAAGGGCCTAATTGAACGCATTACCAATGATGCGCGTGTACCAGTAATCAAGCATCTTGACGGTAATTGTCATGTGTATGTAGAAGCACAGGCTGACTTGCTCAAAGCCTTACCTATTGCCCTGAATGCTAAAACTCATCGCTACGGCGTATGTAATGCCATGGAAACTTTGCTGGTCGATGAAAAAGTTGCGGAAGAGTTCCTGCCACGTATTGCCGAACTGTATGAAGAAAAGCAGGTAGAACTGCGTGGTTGTCCTGCAACTCGCCGTATTCTGGAAAATGCAGTACCTGCTTCAGAAGAAGACTGGTATACCGAATATCTTGGTCCGATCCTGGCAGTCAAGGTGGTTTCTGGCGTTGAGGAAGCGATTGAACATATTAATAAATATGGTTCACATCATACCGATTCAATCATCACTGAAAACTACAGTATTGCGCGCGAATTTTTAGCTGGTGTGGATTCAAGCTCGGTAATGATTAACGCCTCTACCCGCTTTGCTGATGGCTTTGAATATGGTCTCGGTGCGGAAATTGGTATTTCAACCGACAAGATTCATGCCCGCGGACCGGTTGGTCTTGAAGGTCTGACTTCACAGAAATGGATCGTATTTGGTGACGGTCAGATTCGTCAATAACAATGCGGTAAAAAATCATTTTCAGCTCTGTTCGCAGGGCTGATTTTTTATAGAACTAAATGAAGAAAATAAAAATCCAGCTCAGTGAACCTTTAGGTCACCTTTTATGAAGATTATCTTTGGAAATTTGTAGCTTGTTTAAATTTCTAGCAATTCAATGTATAAACTATAAAAAGTGAATCTGTTTAGCATGCTTTATAAGGTTTATTGGCTCAACGCTATTTTGAATGAGGTCTGCTTTTACTACTATTTCATTGATAAATGAAAACGATGAACTGATAAATTTTAATTATAACTGACAAAATGATCGATAGTGCTTAAGTCTAATCACCTAAAGTCTATCTAGGACAGAAAAATATCGCATGTTACAACTGCATCACTGATCTAAATTGCATCGCCTAGGCGCACAAAATAGATCAATCAAATGGATGAGAATTTTAATTAGAATCGGGTAAACAATCGTGTCTAAATCAGTATTAGTTATTAATTGTGGCTCTTCTTCAATCAAGTTTGCCTTATTACTTGAAGAACAGAATTTCCGTATTCACGGCTTAGCTGAGAACTTAGGCACAGAAAATGCCCGTATTAAAGGTGTGACTATCGGCAATGAACCGGTAGACATCCATATCCCATTTGCAGATCATAAAAAAGCACTAGAAGTTGGTCTGGAGCGTCTAGCCAATTATAAACCAGATGCGATTGGTCATCGTGTGGTCCACGGCGGCAGCTTGACTAAAGCCGAACTGATCAATGATGAAATTATTGAAAAAATTCGTGAAGCTACCCCGCTTGCACCATTACATAATCCAGCACACCTGATTGGAATTGAAGCAACGCAACGCCTGTTCCCTGATCTGCCACAGGTTGCAGTATTCGATACCGCGTTCCATCAAACCATGCCAGCACATGCTTACCGTTATGCCGTGCCGAAATTCCTTTACACTGACTTTGGTGTACGCCGTTACGGTTTCCATGGTACCAGCCATGCTTATGTATCTGAGCGCGGTTCTGAACTGGCTGGCAGCTTCAAACAAGGTGGCTGGTTAACAGCACATTTGGGTAATGGAAGTTCGACCTGTGCCGTATGGAATGGGCAAAGTGTCGATACTTCTATGGGCCTGACTCCACTGGAAGGTCTGGTAATGGGTACCCGTAGTGGTGATGTTGACCCAAGTCTGCATAGCTTCCTGGCAGCGAATCTGGGCTGGGACGTCTATAAAATTGACAGAATGCTAAATAAAGAAAGTGGTTTGCTCGGTTTATCAGACAATCTGTCTAATGACATGCGTACGCTGATCGAAGCTTCTGAAAATGGCAATGAAGATGCAACGCTTGCGATTGAAGTATTCTGCTACCGTCTAGCGAAATCATTGGCCGCTTTAAGCTGTGGTCTACCGCGTCTTGATGGTCTGTTCTTCACAGGTGGTATCGGTGAAAACTCCGCTTATATCCGTGAAAAAACCATGGCTTACCTGCCACATTTTGGCTTTAACCTCGATAAAGATGCTAATAATGTATTAAAGCGTGGTACTGAAGGTCGCATCGATAATGGTACAGGCCCACAAATCTGGGTCGTACCAACCGATGAAGAAGGCCGTATCGCCAAAGAAACCCACAGCGTGGTTGAGCAGGAAGTGGAGAACACCACTGCAAAAAAGTCTGAACCTGAGGCTACGCTTGCTTAAGCAAGCGTAGGATTCCTATACCTTCTATTTGATTTTAGATATTTGAATACGCTATGAAGACCATTCTATTAGTTCCGACTGGGGAAGGCGTTGGTTTAACGTCAGCATGCTTAGGCCTGATTTACGCACTGGAATGCCAAGGTGTAAAGGCTGGTTTTGTCAAACCATTTTCTCAGGAAATTACGGATACGGCAGACCGTACCACTGCCCTGTATCGTCATATCTCCAACGCAAAGACTGTGGAACCCATCAGCTATAACGCAATGATGCAACGTCTCAGTCATGGCGAGCAGGATGAACTTCTAGAAGATGCCGTGCGTCTGCATCGTGAAATTGCCCGCAATCACGACCTGATTATTGTAGAAGGTGTAGTGCCAAATGGTCGTGACAGCTTTGTCGATGAACTGAATGCTTCTCTGGCTCAGGCACTCGATGCCAAAGTGGTTATTGTCAGCAATGCCGATATCCGTCATCCAGTGCAAACAGCAGAAAAAGTTGAAAATCAGATTCGCAATTTTGGTGGTGCAAGCTCAACACGCCTGTCTAGTATCCTGTTCATGCGTACCAAAGGCTTACCTGAAGAATCTGCCCAGATTCCAGTGACCATTGATCCAGAACTGCGTCTGACTGCTGAAACTGAACAGTTTGTACAAGCTATTCAGAAAACCCATCCATATATCGGCTCTGAAAAGCTTCCAGTGATTGGCTTGGTTCCGTTTAGTAAAACTCTGAGCGTGCCACGTATGTCCGATCTGGCTGCACATATTTCTGCGCTATGGATCCATCAAGGTGAAGCGGCTCAACGCCGTGTTCAGCACAGCAGCCTGATTGCATCCAGCATTGAACATGAACTGCATAAATTTGTCGCGGGTGAACTGATCATTACTGCCTCTGACCGTGTCGATGTGCTGCTGGCAAGTAGCCTGGCGAGCTGTAATGGTATTCCACTGGCGGGGTTAGTCCTGACTGAGCAACATCAGCCAAACGAACAGGTGTTAGGTTTCTGCCAGTCTGCAATTAAACATGGCCTGCCGATTTTACATACCCCATTAAGCACATTTGAAACTGCGCAGAAGCTGGCCAATCTTGGCAATGAAATTCCAGTTGATGATACAGAACGTGCTGATCAGGTTACTCGTTTTGTATCTAGCCATATCAATCCAGACTGGCTGATTCAGATGCTAAATGGCACCTACAAGCCACGCCTGTCTCCTTCTGCTTTCCGTCATGAGCTGGTACAGAAATCGATTGCAGCAAAAAAACGCATTGTGCTACCTGAAGGTGATGAGCCACGTACCATTCAGGCTGCAGCTATCTGTCAGTCACGTGGTATTGCGCATTGTATTCTGCTGGCTAAGCCTGAAGCCGTACTGGAAGTTGCCAAAGCACGTGGCATTGAATTGCCAGAAGGTTTAGAAATTGTCGATCCTGACCTGATTCGAGACAACTATGTCGAAAAAATGGTAACGCTGCGTAAAGGCAAGCTGAATGAACTGCAAGCCAAAGAGCAGCTGCAAGATACTGTTGTTTTAGGCACGATGATGCTAGCCCTTGATCAGGTGGATGGCTTGGTATCTGGTGCAGTTCACACTACTGCAAATACTGTGCGTCCAGCCTTCCAGCTGATTAAGACTGCGCCAGATTATTCACTGGTTTCCTCGGTGTTCTTTATGCTGTTACCAGATGAAGTATATGTATATGGTGACTGCGCGATTAATCCGGATCCGGATGCTGCGCAACTGGCAGAAATTGCCATCCAGTCTGCTGACTCGGCAAAAGCTTTTGGTATTGACCCACGTATTGCTATGATTTCTTACTCTACCGGAACTTCTGGTGCCGGTGCTGATGTAGAGAAAGTGGCAGAAGCTACCCGTATTGCCAAGGAACGTCGCCCTGACCTGTTGATTGATGGTCCATTGCAATATGACGCTGCATCGGTTGAAAGCGTGGGGCGCCAAAAAGCACCGGATTCCCAAGTAGCTGGTCGTGCCAATGTCTTTATCTTCCCGGATTTGAATACGGGTAACACTACTTATAAAGCGGTGCAACGTGCAGCAAATGTGGTGAGTGTTGGCCCAATGCTGCAAGGCCTGAATAAGCCAGTAAATGACTTGTCACGTGGTGCCTTGGTGGATGATATCGTATTTACTATTGCACTCACTGCGATTCAGGCAGATCAGCAAGATCAATAGATATATTCTAAATTTTTAAAACCACCCATAAGGGTGGTTTTTTATTCTGTTTAAATAATTTTATATTTAAAACATATATTTATTTTTCATGTAAAAATTCATCTATTAATAATTTTGTTTAGTAATAGAAATACATTGCCAAAAGAGCTTGACTTCCTTTTGCATAAATTATATACATCAATAATGATACGAATCGTATCATTATATGGAAATTATAAGAATATTTAAAATAGACAGGATGTGTGCCCATGATAGGACTGATAGGAATTGTCTTATCCTTAATATTGCTCATGTATCTAGCATATAAAGGATTTAGCGTAATTATTTTGGCACCTGCTTTATCATTATTTGCCGTGCTTTGGAGCGGGTATAGTCATGAATTACTCGGGTTTTACTCGCAAGTTTTTATGACTGGCCTCGGTGGTTACATCATCAAATATTTCCCGTTATTTTTACTTGGCGCCATTTTTGGGAAATTAATGGATGACTCGGGTTCAGCAAATACTATTGCTAACTTCTTTGTAAATAAATTAGGTCATCACCGTGCAATGCTTTCAATTGTATTGTCATGCGCAGTACTGACATATGGTGGGGTTTCACTGTTTGTTGTTGGTTTTGCCGTATTTCCAATTGCAGCCGCATTATTTCGAGAACTAAATATCCCTAAACGGTTGATTCCAGGTGCAATCATGTTAGGTGCATTGACCTTTACAATGACTGCATTACCAGGTACACCAGCGATTCAGAATGCTATTCCAATGCCTTTCTTTGGAACAGATCTTTATGCAGCACCTGGTTTGGGAATAATTTCCTCAATCTTTATGCTAATTGCAGGTATGTGGTGGCTTAATCGCAGAATTGCGCATGCTGCTGCAAATAATGAGGGCTATGGGAATCATATAGAACATCATCAAGGCCCGCGTCACCAAGCAGGTCCTAGCTTGATGATCGCATTTGTCCCAATTATTGTGGTGATTGTGGCAAACCTTGTTTTAACTAAATTGATCTTACCTCAGCTTGACGTTTCATATTTAGCCACAGATAAATTTGGTAATACCTCTCTTAACTCTGTTGTTGGTTTATGGGCCATTATCTGCGCCTTAGTACTTGCCTGTTTAACTATTATTTTCTGTAACTGGAACAGGATTGCTGATGTTAAAGAGTCATTACAACAAGGTGTATCTTCTTCTTTCTTGCCTATTTTTAACACAGCATCAGAAGTAGGTTATGGCTCAGTTATCGCTTCCTTAGCTGGCTTCCTCATTCTTAGAGACTTTCTTGTAGGGCTTGCACCTCATAACCCTCTGATCTCAGAAGCAATCGTAATTAATGTCTTAGCCGGTATTACAGGTTCTGCTTCTGGTGGTTTGAGTATTGCCTTAAATACGATGGGTGAAACCTATATGAATTTGGCAACTGAATTCGGAATCAATCCAGAACTTATGCATCGTGTCGCCTCCATGGCTTCTGGTGCACTAGACTCTCTCCCTCACAACGGCGCGGTGATTACCATTATTACTTTATGTGGACTGACACATAAACAATCCTATTACGACATGTTTGTCGTCGCAGTCATTATTCCATTAATTGCACTGACTGGTGTTATTACACTTGGAACAATGTTTGGTTCTTTCTAAAACAAGTTGGAAAGTTATTAATAAAGGAAGATATGAATGACCCATACTATTAATTTACCAAGAATTATGGAAATTGGTAAAAACTCAAGATTTAAACTCCCAGAAATATTAAAAACCATAGGATGCAGCAAGCCACTTATTATCACAGATAAAGTGATGGTCTCGCTGGGTTATGTTTCAGAAATCCAGAATATTCTCAATGAGGCAAATATTACATCTGAATATTTTGATGAAACTATCCCAGAACCGACATCGGGCTCTATTGAAGCAGGTGTAGTCAAAGTTAGATCAAGTCAATATGATTCAATTATCGCAGTTGGCGGTGGTAGTCCAATTGATAGTGCCAAAGCTATTAGTATCTTGGGAAAGTTTGGTGGTGAGATTCATGACTATAAATTTCCTCGCCAGGTCAATGAAACAGGTTTGCCTATTATTGCCATTCCAACGACAGCTGGTACCGGCTCTGAATGTACACGTTTTACGATTATTACCAATGATACAACAAGTGAAAAAATGCTCTGTGCGGGAATAGGCTTTCTCCCTATTGCTGCGATCGTAGACTATCAATTAACTATGTCTTTACCTGCCCGGACAACAGCAGATACAGGTATTGATGCTTTAACCCACGCCATAGAAGCTTATGTGAGTAAAAAAGCAAGTCCTTATAGTGATGCACAGGCTATCGCTGCTATGCGTTTGATCGGTCCTAACTTACAACGTGTCTACCAGGAACCAAGCAATGAACTTGCGCGAGAAAGCATGATGCTTGGATCTACCTTGGCCGGTATCGCCTTTTCAAATGCCTCCGTGGCTCTCGTTCACGGTATGAGTCGACCATTAGGTGCTTTTTTCCATGTACCCCATGGCCTTTCCAATGCCATGTTATTACCCATGATTACTGAATACTCAATTGCAGCTGCATCTGAACGCTATGCTAATTGTGCCCGTGCCATTGGGGTCGCACATATTGATGATCATGATGATGTGGCCAACCAGAAATTAGTATCTGCACTTATTCAAATCAATCAAGAACTACAAGTTCCTACTCTTGCGGAATTTGGAGTTGAAAAGACATATTTTGATGAAGTCGTTCAGACTATGGCAGAACAGGCTTTAGCTTCTGGCTCACCAGGTAATAACCCACGTGTACCCTCTATTCCAGAAATGGTCGAACTTTATAACAAGCTTTGGTAATTCAGCATTCAAAAATTCACCTAATCATATTTATTTAAGGAATTAGATTATGACAACTATCGGACATTTTATTAATGGTGAAACTTGCTTAGAATCTCATCGCACTCAACCAGTTTTTAATCCATCAACTGGTACTTCAGAAAATGAAGTTGCGATTGCAAGTAAGCAAACAGTCGAACAGGCCATTGCTGCTGCAGAAGCCGCTTTTCCAGAATGGCGTAACACACCTGTACTCAAACGTGCTCGGGTAATGTTTAAATTTAAAGAATTACTTGAGAAAAATGCAGATAAAATCTGCGAGCTGATCGGTAGTGAACACGGTAAAATAGTTCATGATGCAGCAGGTGAACTACAACGTGGTATTGAAAATGTAGAATATGCCTGTGGTGCTCCTGAATTCCTAAAAGGCGAATACAGTAAAAACGTAGGACCTAATATTGATTCCTGGAGTGAAATGCAGCCTTTGGGTGTGGTTGCGGGCATTACACCATTTAACTTCCCTGTTATGGTTCCACTGTGGATGTTCCCAATGGCAATTGTATGTGGGAACACTTTTATACTGAAACCTTCAGAACGAGATCCATCTTCTACACTATTTATTGCCCAACTTTTAAAAGAGGCTGGTTTACCAGATGGCGTATTAAATGTTGTAAATGGAGATAAAGAAGCGGTAGATACCTTATTATATGATCCTCGTGTACAAGCGATCAGCTTTGTAGGTTCTACCCCAATTGCTGAATACATTTATACAACTGCTACTTCACAAGGCAAACGCTGTCAGGCTCTAGGCGGAGCAAAAAATCATGCCATTATTATGCCTGATGCTGATATAGATAATGTCGTTAGCTCTTTGCTTGGTGCTGCATTTGGTTCATCTGGTGAGCGCTGCATGGCTTTATCAGTAGCTGTCGCAGTAGGTGATGAAATTGCTGATCAAGTTATTGAAAAATTAAAAAATGAGATTCAAAAATTAAAATTCGGTCATTTTTCTGACAAAAGTAATGATTTTGGTGCAGTGATTACCGCTCAACATAAAGCTAAAGTAATTGGCTATATCGATAGTGCAGAACAGCAAGGTGCCACTATTGTAGTAGATGGCCGTCAGGTAGCCCCTGAAGGCTATGAAAATGGTTTCTATGTAGGACCTACACTCATTGATCAGGTACGTTCAGACATGGTGAGCTATAAAGAAGAAATTTTTGGCCCCGTGTTACAAATCTTGCGAGTAAATACCATGCAAGAAGCGATGGACCTGATTGATCAACATGAATACGGGAATGGGACCTGTATCTATACTCGTGATGGTGAAGCTGCACGTTATTTCTCAGACCACATTCAAGTTGGGATGGTAGGGATTAATATCCCACTACCAGTACCAGTTGCATCACACAGTTTCGGGGGATGGAAAAGATCATTATTTGGTGATTTACACGCTTATGGTCCGGACGGTGCTCGTTTCTATACCCGCCGTAAGACAATCACGCAACGTTGGCCATCTGCCAATATTAGAGAAGGTGCGCAATTCTCTATGCCAACCTTAAATTAATTTCAACTATTCACCTCTACGAATGAGCAAATCTTCTAAAGATTTGCTCATTTTTATTCTTTATCTTCAATAAGTTTACTCAGTTCATGTGCTGCACTTCTTAATAATGGCTCAAATGCTAGCAAATCATCTAATGATTTTCTTATCGTGGGTGCATGAGTGTATAAGCAGGCTACAATATTGTCATTTTTTTGAATAGGTACAGAGCAAGCCACCATACCCGCAACAAACTCCTCATTATCTGTTCCTAATTTTTTATTAAAAATTTCTTCCAAGTTTTGTTCTAAAAGTTCAGGATTAGTGATCGTATTTTTAGTAAGTTGAGTAATAGGTAAATGCTCAACAATATTTTTACGTTTATTTTTCGGCTGATAACTTAAAAATAATTTTCCACTCGAGGTACACCATAAAGGTACTTCTGAGCCTACAGGTAAGTAAATTTGTAATGGCCAGTTGGTTTGTACACGGTCGGTATAAAGCATCTGATTATTATTTAAAATAGCAATCCCACAAGTTTCATTAATCTGATTGGATAATTTCTGAAGAATCGCCAGTCGTTCAACTTTTCGAGACTCTTGTTCCCATGTGCATATCAGCATCTTATAGGTACGGTCGGCAATAATATAACCACCATACATATCATAGGTAACAAAACCTTCCTGTTCTAATGTCTGCAACAGTCGATGAATACTAGGCTTAGGGATATCAAGTTGAATGGACAAATCCAAGGGAGTGGGAGGATGCTTTGCTGTAGAAATTGCTTCTACAATATCCAATACTCGTGTAATCGATGATCCCTTTTTCATTCATCCCTCATAAGATTATACAATTTATGATTTTCATTCGCGCTCTTTATTTTAGAGTTACCTTTTAAATTAATCTATGAAAATCGAATTTACTATCTATTAATAAAATATTAATGATTAAAGCAGCCCACTAACCTGCCAACCCCATTCTCTATCTGTGCTTTCATCATTCAATGGACGCAGTGGATGGTTTTTTTTAATTCTTAAAAATTGCATATATAAGAATGCCAGTCGATTCGACTGGCATTCTTTGATAAATCATTTGCTTTTCTTATCACTCTTATAGAAAGAGATATGAGTTAAAGAAAAGTAGTTTGACTTACATCGTGGTCCATTCATTACGGACATCATCTGCCGCTTTATTCAAAATGACCTGATCACCTTTCACTTCACTGACCCAGCTTAACGGAATCAGATGATGCTCATTATTTTCGTCATCACTTCTTGTTAATTTAATTGAATCTTGGCCTTCTAAATGGTCCACTTTTCCAACTTGTGTCCCGTCTGAAGCAATTACTGATGCATGTTCCTTGATGTCACTTGGATTTACTGTAGTCATTACAATTGCCCTATTATTAATAGAAGTTGAGAGAAATCAGTCTAGGCAATAAAAATTCGACTGTGTGTAAGGGTTATCAGACTTTAAGTATTACTAGGTTAATAGTGTAATGATAAAAATACAGTGTGTTTCAACAAGTGAGTAGCGTAACGAATTGATGGAAAGATTTAGGGGATTGTCAGTTTAGAGAATATGGGAATAGTTTTTTTATAATTTTTTTAGCATAAAAAAAGAAGATTAAGCTTAGGCTTGATCTTCTTTTTGACCGTACATCCAAGTCGCCGCGATATATACACAAAAACCGCTAGCCATCAAAATACCTGTAACCATTGTCTTAGGATCTCTTCGTTTCGATGTGTGCATTATGCGAAAGTTTTATGACAGTTATATGACAATATACGAAGTATTTTATTTTTAAAATAGTTATTAATTTCAAATATTTAATAAAATAAATACTATTTTTTGGGTTTTATAACATGAAATATGACAGTTATTATGACAGTTTTTAGTCAAATTATGACGCGATAGAATTTATCTCTAGATAGATAAGCGCACATTAAACTTTCGCCCAAAAGCCCTGTAAAACGTCCCACAACTTTTATGTTTTGTCATATAATTTAGCCCGCTAGCTATCAGCCCGCTCAAGAGATTTTTGTATGACAACTATTATCAAGCAAGATGACTTGATCACATCGGTTAAAGATGCGCTTCAGTTCATTTCTTACTACCATCCACAAGATTTCATCCAGGCGATGAGTCGTGCGTATGACCGTGAAGAAAACAAAGCGGCTAAAGATGCGATCGCGCAAATCTTAATTAACTCTCGTATGTGTGCAGAAGGCCACCGCCCAATCTGCCAGGATACCGGTATCGTAAACGTATTCGTTGAAGTGGGCATGGACGTTAAATTCGATTTAACGATGAGCTTAGACGATGCGATCAACGAAGGTGTACGTCAAGGTTACCTAGAAAATTCTAATGTCTTGCGTGCGTCTGTACTTGCTGACCCTGCATTCGGTCGTAAGAATACGAAAGACAACACCCCTGCTGTGATCTACCACAAACTTGTTCCAGGTAATAAAGTTGACATCACTGTTGCAGCGAAAGGTGGCGGTTCAGAAAACAAATCTAAACTGGCAATGCTTAACCCATCTGACTCAATCGTGGATTGGGTACTGAAAACTGTTCCAACAATGGGTGCAGGCTGGTGTCCACCAGGTATGCTGGGTATTGGTATCGGTGGTACTGCTGAAAAAGCTATGATGCTTGCAAAAGAAGCATTGATGGAAGAGATCAACATGGACGAACTTCTTCGTCGTGGTCCACAAAATAAACTTGAAGAACTTCGTATCGAAATCTTCGAAAAAGTAAATGCTCTGGGTATCGGTGCGCAAGGTCTTGGCGGTTTAACCACTGTTCTCGACATCAAAATCAAAGATTACCCATGTCACGCTGCGGGCAAACCAGTCGGCATGATTCCGAACTGTGCTGCAACGCGTCATGCACACTTCACGCTTGATGGTTCAGGTGTTGCAAACATTATTGCACCGAAACTTGAAGACTATCCTGAAGTAACTTGGGATTCATCATCATCTAAACGTGTTGACCTAGACACGATTACTCAAGAAGAAATGAACGCTTGGAAACCAGGCGATACCCTACTTCTTAACGGTACAATCTATACAGGTCGCGACGCGGCTCACAAACGTATGGTTGACATGTTGAACAACGGTGAAGAGCTTCCTGTCGATCTTAAAGGCAAGTTCATCTACTACGTAGGTCCTGTAGATCCAGTAGGCGACGAAGTTGTAGGTCCTGCTGGTCCAACCACGGCTACACGTATGGATAAATTTACACGTCAAGTCCTTGAAGCAACTGGCATGTTTGGCATGATTGGTAAAGCGGATCGTGGTCCTGCTGCTGTTGAAGCCATCAAAGACAACAAAGCGACTTACCTCATGGCTGTGGGTGGTGCTGCATACTTGGTATCTAAAGCCATTCGTGAAGCTGAAGTTGTAGCATTTGCTGACCTTGGTATGGAAGCAATCTACAAGTTCGTGGTGAAAGACATGCCTGTATCTGTTGCGGTCGACGTAAACGGTACTTCTGTACACGCAACTGCACCAAAAATCTGGCAAGCTAAAATTGGCAAGATTCCAGTAGTTGACGCTGCTGCAGGCTAATTTAATCTGCAAAAAAAGCACCCTTGATGGGTGCTTTTTTTATTGGGTAATCCCCCCTAAAAATAATAGGATCTAAAAGTAGAATTTTCTCTTAAGATACGAGCAGGAGATTCTGCATGAAAACATCTAAATTTACTGACAGTCAGATCATGTCCATCTTGAAACAGGCAGAATCTGGCACACCTGTAGCGACCCTTTGCCGTGAACACGGCATGAGTAATGCTACCTTTTATAAATGGCGTGCCAAATATGGTGGTATGGATACATCATTAATGGCTCGACTGAAAGAGCTAGAAGCCGAAAATACCAGACTTAAAAAGATGTATGCGGAAGAGCGATTAAAGGCCGAAATCATCCAGGAAGCGATGGCAAAAAAGTGGTAAAGCCATCTTGCCGGCGTAAGATGGCACAACAGGCAGTTGCCCAGCATGCCATTAGTATTCGTTTGGCTTGTAAAGCATTTGGCATTAGTGAAACCTGCTACCGCTATCAAGCCAATCTCAGCGATGACAATGCACTCATTGCTGAACAGCTCATTGAACTCACTGAGGAAAATTCCGATTGGGGCTTTGGTTTGTGCTTCTCGTATTTACGGCATGTTGAGAGTTGCTGCTGGAATCACAAGCGGGTTTACCGCATTTACTGTGAGTTGGCACTGAATCTGCGTATTAAACCGAGAAGAAGACTAAAACGGCATGCGCCTGAACCATTGAAAGAACCAATCCGAGAAAATCAGGTTTGGTCATTAGATTTTATGCATGATCAGCTTTCCGATGGTCGCAAGTTTCGATTATTGAATGTGATTGATGATTACCGCCGCGAAGGCCTAGCCATTGAAGCAGGGTTCTCATTGCCCACAATCAGGGTTATTCGTACGTTGAATCAATTGCTGGAGTGGAGAGAAAAACCGTTAGTGATCCGATGCGATAATGGTCCCGAATTTATCAGTCCCGAATTTGTGCGCTGGGCTACTGAGCACGGTATTCGTATTGAATATATTCAACCGGGTAAGCCACAGCAGAATGCGTATATTGAACGCTATAATCGGACCATACGTTATAGTTGGCTGAGCAAGCATTTATTTGATACTTTGGATGAAGTACAAGATTATGCAACAAACTGGTTGTGGCATTACAACCATGAAAGACCACATCAAGCTAACAAAGGAAAGCCACCTCTAATGGCTGCTTAACCTCTACTTTTAACTTCGGTTATTTATGGGAGGATTACCATTGTACTCTTTTCCTATAAAGGTTTAATTACCAAGTACGCGGATCCCATAACTTAAATGGGGTAGTCAATTGTACGTCTTCAGTCGGATTATATTCGATGGCTTTAATTTTCTGGGCTTTCTTGCGAAGTTTCCCCGTATCCTGATCTTGGGCAACAAAATTAAAACTATCCGACTTAAGCTGGGTAAATGCAATTTCATTTAAACCTACAGTTTCAGGCATCAGCATTAGCGGACCTGTAGCTGTACGGCGAGTCGTTATATTTTCTTCGTCATATTTAATGAAGTAGGATTTGCCAGATTCCACGCTAAAATCCAGATATTTCGGTTTCTGGAAATGCAGTGCACCGAGCGGACGGCTGGTACTCAGACGATATATACCCGGTGGCAGCTCAACCCAATAATAATGATTATGCAACAGACTTGGAATACGTTCCTGATTGATAAAAATACTGGCAGCCACAATTTCCTGGCGGTTCCATTTCGAATCTGGACGATATAAGTAAACCATTGCTGCCTGTTCATGTTGCGGTTTCACTGGTGTAAAACGTTGACCCAGCTTTTGATTAACCCATCCACCAATCGTGAACATGCCTACCTTATGCTGCTCGACAAAACCCGGTTTTTTGTTCAGATCGATATTTTTCAGTGTTGATGTCAGTTGCTGTTCCTGAACAGCGTGCTTCGAATGACACCCCATCAAGGCTAAACTGCTGATGAGTACAATTGCGGCTCCACGCATGCTTATCCCTCACTGCGTCTTTATTATTTTATGCACATTTTTATAAATTTATATGAATGATCAGGCGTCCACGCCTAAGAAACGAGATTAACATTGTGATTTATTTTTGAAAATAAAAAACGTGCGAAAACAGTTCATTTTCGCACGTTTCAGACGAACAGCAGTTAAGCAGACTTACTATTTACTACCTTTAAATCAGCCTTGGGAGTAGCAGTCTGTTCAATAGCAGCCTGACGTTCCGGACGGAATTCCGGTTTAGCCTCGCCATTGATCACAGCCTCACTCACTACCACAGTACCAACATCGGTACGGCTTGGCAGGTCATACATGGTTTCAAGCAATGAGTTCTCAAGAATAGAACGCAGACCACGTGCACCTGTATTACGTTCCAGGGCTTTTTTCGCCACAGCGCGTAATGCAGAATCTTCAAAGACCAGGTCTACATTTTCCATATCGAACAGATGCTTATACTGACGAGTTAAAGCATTCTTTGGCTCAGTCAGGATTTGCATCAAAGCTTCTTCATCCAGCTCATCCAGCGTTGCGATCACTGGCAGACGGCCAATGAATTCTGGAATCAGACCGAATTTCACCAGGTCAGTTGCTTCGACTTGGCGGAACAGGTCAGATAGCTTCTTGGTTTCCTCTTTATTGCGTACTTCTGCAGTAAAGCCGATACCACCCTTCTCCTGACGTTGCTGCACAATTTTCTCAAGTCCTGAGAATGCACCACCACAGATAAACAGGATATTTGAAGTATCAATCTGAATGAATTCCTGCTGCGGGTGCTTACGGCCACCTTGTGGTGGAATTGAAGCAACCGTACCTTCGATCATTTTTAATAACGCTTGCTGTACACCCTCACCCGATACATCACGTGTAATGGATGGGTTTTCAGACTTACGGGTAATCTTGTCGATTTCATCGATATAGATAATACCCTTTTGCGCTTTCTCGACATCATAGTCAGCTTTTTGCAGCAGTTTCTGTACGATGTTTTCAACATCTTCGCCCACATAACCTGCTTCGGTTAAGGTCGTTGCATCTGCCATCGCAAAAGGTACATCTAAAAGACGTGCAAGGGTTTGTGCCAGTAAGGTTTTACCCGAGCCTGTTGGACCGACCAGCAAAATATTACTTTTGGCAATTTCAACGCTGTCATCAGCTTTTTTACCATTGGTCTGCACTTTTAAACGCTTGTAATGGTTATAGACTGCAACAGATAACGTCTTTTTCGCTACGTCCTGACCAATTACATATTGATCTAGCGCCGCACGGATCTCATGCGGTTTCGGCAAAGGACGATTCGCCCAGTCATTGGTTTCTACCTGTTGACTGGTCTGAACCAGATCCAAGCATACGTCTACACATTCATTACAGATGTAGGCGTCTTCGCCAGCAATCAGCTTGCCGACTTCAGACTGCGTTTTACCGCAGAATGAACAATGCTTTTGTCCTTGAGTATGTTCGGACATAGTCTCTCCAATATCTCAATCTTTCAAACTTATGGACGTTTCGTTAGAACTTCGTCCACGAGACCATATTCTTTCGCTTGCTGAGCAGTCATGAAGTTATCACGGTCAGTATCACGCGCGACTTTATCAAAGTCCTGACCACTGTGTTCTGCCATCAGACGGTTTAAACGCTCTCTGATAAACAGGATTTCACGGGCATGGATTTCAATATCAGATGCCTGACCCTTAAAACCACCCAATGGCTGGTGAATCATGACACGGGCATTTTCAAGGCAATAACGTTTGCCTTTTGCGCCCGCATTTAACAGAAATGCACCCATTGATGCAGCCTGACCCATACAATAAGTCACAACATCCGGCTTAATAAATTGCATGGTGTCATAAATGGCCATACCTGCAGTCACCGAACCACCTGGCGAGTTAATATATAGATGAATATCCTTGTCAGGATTTTCAGCTTCTAAAAACAGCATTTGCGCAACAATCAAGTTGGCCATGTTGTCTTCAACTTCACCAGTCAAGAAAATTACCCGCTCACGTAAAAGACGTGAATAAATATCAAAAGAACGCTCACCACGAGATGATTGTTCTACCACCATTGGAACTAAAGCGTTTTCAATCGCTGGAACATACATACGTTTATTTATTCCTAAATTTTTTGTGACTTAACCCATAATTACAATATGAGGGATAATGATCTAAATTGCAAAATATTCGCCATGAATTCCATGATATTTTTTGCATTAGTTTTGTGAAAAACGGATTAGGTCATAGAAAGCTAAAGTATTAAAAAAAGGCGCTTAAAGCGCCTTTTTTATGACCAGCTAAACTTAGCCTTGTTGGCGAGCTTGCTGAGCTTTCAATAGGTCTTCATAGCTAACCTTAGTGTCAGTCACTTTAGCAGCAGCCAGGATGTGATCAACAACTTGGTCTTCAAGAACAACTGCTTCGATTTGAGCACGTTGTTGCTTGTCGTTTTTGAAGTATTCAATCACTTCAGCAGGATCTTCATAAGAAGAAGCCATGTCTTCGATGTAAGCTTCTACACGTGCTTGATCAACTTCGATTTTCGCGTCAGCAAGTACTTTACTTACCAACACGCCAAGTTTCACTGATTTTTCAGCTTGTTCTTTGAACAGTTCATCTGGAAGCATGCTTGAATCAAATGCTTTCGCGCCTTGGGCACCAAACTGTTGAGTGAACTGCTGGATCATTTGTTGACGTTGACGGTCAACTTCTTGAGCAAGCATTGCAGCTGGAATTTCAACTTCGTTTGCAGCTACAAGTGCATCAAAAGTTGCGCCTTTCACCTGGTTGCGAAGACCGTTTTTCACTTCACGTTCCATGTTTTTACGAACGTCAGCTTTCAGTTTTTCAACGCCTTCTTCTTCAGTTAAACCGAAAATTTTCAGAAATTCAGCATCAATCTCTGGAAGTTTTTGTTTTTCAACAAGTTTCACAGTGATTTTGAATTGAGCTTGTTTACCCGCAAGGTTTTCAGCCTGGTAGTCTTCTGGGAAAGTTACATCGATAACTTTCTCTTCGCCTTTCTTCATGCCGATGATGCCATCTTCGAAGCCAGGGATCATACGACCAGAACCTAAAACAAGTTTAAAGTCTTCTGCAGAACCGCCTTCAAATTTTTCGCCATCAACTGAACCTTCGAAATCGAAAGTTACTTGCATGTCTTTTTTCGCCATGCCTTTAGTTTCAGCCCAAGCAGCACGTTGTTTTTGAAGATTTTCGATCATCTTCTCAACGTCTTTGTCGTTTACTTCAGCTTCGTTGCGCTCAACTTCAAGGCCTTCAAACTTCACTTCAACTTCTGGGTAAACTTCAACAGTTGCTTCATAAACTAAAGCATCATCTTTCATTTCAGTTTTTTCGATGTTTGGCATACCAACAGCGTTGATTTTCTCTTGTTGGATTGCTTCAAAAACTGTATCGCGAATGATGTCGTTAACAACTTCTTGGTAAATACCAGCGCCGTATTCACGACGAATAACGTTCAAAGGCACTTTACCAGGACGGAAGCCGTTGATCTTCGCAGTTTTAGCAGTGCGTTTTAAACGAGCTTCAAATTGCTCATTAATTCGGCTCGTCGGTACAGAAACATTTAAACGACGGGCAACGCCCGAAACCGCTTCAGAAGTTACTTGCATGGCTTCCTCTATATATTTGGTAATAACAGGTTATAAAAAAATGTGCCACATTATATGACATCATTTAAAGATATACAAAACATACAGCCTTGTTACAGTTTTTAGAAAAGATTTCTTCACATTATTCCTATTTATACGATGAATTACTCTTTTGATTAAAATATCTATATACACCTTGTTGCAAATGATAAATATTATCATTAATATTGCAAAAATTTGATACACAACTCTAATTTTATCTCCATTATCCTGGAATCTTGGTTATGCGCACTTTCAATCTTCGCCCTCTTGCAGTGGCTATCCTTGGGGTCACATCATCCTCAGTATTTGCTGAAACAACATTAACGCCTACAACAACACATCAACTGTCGACGATTGTCGTTTCTGCAGCGGGTTTTGAACAAGAACTAAAAAATGCGCCTGCTTCTATTAGTGTGGTAACCAAAGAAGATATTGAAAAGAAAAATGCGACCAGCATTGCTGATTTGCTCGTTGATGTTCCTGGCGTAGACATTCGTGATGGTGTCGGCAAGACATCAGGTCTAAATATTAAGATGCGTGGTTTAGGTAATGATTACACGCTTATTCTCATTGATGGTCGTCGCCAAACGACATCTTCTGATGTTGCACCAAATGGTTTTGGTGAATCATCGAATACTTATTTACCGCCATTAGCCTCTATTGAACGCATTGAAGTGATTCGTGGTCCAATGGCAACACGTTATGGCTCAGAAGCTATGGGTGGTGTCATTAATATCATCACTAAAAAAGTTAGCGATGAATGGAATGGTAACGTTACCCTAAGTGGTAATGCCATGGAACACAGCGGTGAAGCAGATGCATGGAAGACAAGTTTTGCCTTAAATGGTCCTGTTATTAATGACCGCTTAGGCTTACAGTTACGTGGTTCTTATCTGGATCGCCAAAGATCTGAACGTATTGCCGAATCAGGACGTGACCCTCGTCCAAGTAAAGCAGATATTTATGATGTAGGTGGAAAACTCAATTTAACAGTTGATGACGCCAATACTCTATGGATTGATGCATTTCATTCAAGCCAAACTTATCTCAATGAAGATAACCGCCTAGGTAACATCGACACCCCTACTCGTGCAAATGGTTATAAAGATGAACTCGAGTTTAATCGTGAACAATATGCTCTTGGTCATGATGGAGACTACAGCTTTGGTACATGGAAAAGTTATATAAGCCAAACAAAAACTGAAACATTAGGTCGTACCATTCCACGTAATACTTTCCCTGGTAATGCCTTCGCAGGAAATGATCGCACCCTTGAAAATACAGACTTGGTCTTAGATTCTCACATCATTGCCCCTATTGCCAATCACAAGATTACTGCGGGTGTAGAATATAAAGATTCAAAAGTTGCTGATGATATTGCGGGTATTGGAAAAGAATTTTCTAAAGACTCATGGTCATTCTATGCTGAAGATGAATGGAGCTTGTTAGATAACCTTCGCTTTACTTTCGGTGGCCGTTATGAAGATCACTCAGGGTTCGGTGGACAATTCAGTCCTCGTGCTTATTTAGTCTGGAATACCAATGATGTTCTTACGCTAAAAGGTGGTGTAAGTACAGGTTATAAGGTTCCTTCTGCGAAAGCTTTACATGACGGGATTATTAACTACAGCGGTCAGGGTACAACACCAACTTTAGGAAATTCTGATTTAAAACCAGAGACCTCGACCAACTATGAACTCGGTTTAAATTTCCAACCGAACGATCGACTTAACTTGACTGCTACGGCATTCTTTAACCAAATTGAAGACAAAATTATGTCTTCAACTTATCAATGCCCAGCTTCACCAGAATGTTCAAGTTTGGCGCCTAGCGTGACAGAATATAGCAAAAGTTCAAATGCAGATGAAGCTGAAACTCAAGGCTTAGAACTTAGTCTTCATTACTCCATCCTGCCAGAATGGGATATCAAGACCGCCTATACATTTATGGAAACCGAAATTACGAAAGGTGACAAAAAGGGTCAATATTTTAGTAATGTACCGAAACATGCATTAAATACAACATCTACATGGCACATTAATCCTGCCCTAGATATCTGGTTACAGCATGAATATCGCTCGAGCAAAGACCGTTTCCAATCTAATCCAACAGCACCAGCAGCAGGCCTTGGTTCAAGTGATTATGAAGAGTCTTTGATTTTTGGTGATAAGTTTAGTGGTTATAACCTCTTTAACTTAGGTGCAAGCTATAGCTACTCTGATGCATTACGTTTTAATTTTGCTGTAAACAACCTCTTAGACAAAGACTTCACCGAAGGTAGCACCACGTATTCTTATATTAATAACGATGGCGAAACTGTATCTGCCACTGGTTATAAATATCTTGATGGGTAATCCTCCCATAAATAACCGAAGTTAAAAGTAGAGGTTAAGCAGCCCTTAGAGGTGGCTTTCCTTTGTTAGCTTGATGTGGTCTTTCATGGTTGTAATGCCACAACCAGTTTGTTGCATAATCTTGTACTTCTTCCAGTGTGTCAAATAGATGCTTGCTTAGCCAGCTATAACGTATAGTCCGATTATAACGTTCAATATACGCATTCTGCTGTGGCTTACCTGGTTGAATATATTCAATACGAATACCGTGCTCAGTAGCCCAGCGTACAAATTCATGACTGATAAACTCCGGGCCATTGTCACACCGAATAACTAACGGCTTTTCTCGCCACTCCAGCAACTGATTCAACGTACGAATAACTCGGATTGTAGGTAATGAGAATCCTGCTTCAATCGCTAAGCCTTCTCGACGGTAGTCATCAATCACATTTAATAATCGGAACTTTCGACCATCGATCAGCTGATCATGCATAAAATCTAATGACCAGACCTGATTTTCTCGGATTGGTTCTTTCAATGGTTCAGGCGCGTGCCGTTTTAGTCTTCTTCTCGGTTTAATACGCAGATTTAGTGCCAACTCACAGTAAATGCGGTAAACCCGCTTGTGATTCCAGCAGTGATTCTCAACATGTCGTAAATATGAGAAGCACAGACCAAATCCCCAATCGGAATTTGCCTCAGTGAGTTCAATGAGCTGTTTAGCAATTAATGCATTGTCATCGCAAAGTTTAGCCTGATAACGGTAGCAGGTTTCACTAATGCCAAATGCAGAGCAAGCTAAACGGATACTAACCGCATGCAGGGCAACGGCTTGTTGAGCCATCTGACGTCGGCAAGATGGCTTCACCACTTTTTTGACATTGCTTCCTGAACAATCTCTGCCTTTAATCGCTCTTCAGCATACATTTTTTTTAGTCTGGTATTTTCTGCTTCCAGCTCTTTCAGTCGAGCCATCAATGAGGTATCCATACCGCCATATCTGGCACGCCATTTATAAAACGTGGCATTACTCATGCCATGTTCACGACAAAGGGTGGCTACAGGTGTGCCAGACTCCGCCTGTTTTAAAATGGACATGATCTGGCTGTCAGTAAATTTAGATGTTTTCATGCAGAATCTCCTGCTCGTATCTTAAGAGAAAATTCTACTTTTAGATCCTATTATTTTTAGGGGGGATTACCGATGTAGGTTCTTCTATCTCTGGTACTTACTTATCAGGCCGTAACTACTGGTTGTCTGTTTCATATGATTTCTAATCATATCTAGTCAATAAAAAAACCTGCTGCGGCAGGTTTTTTTATGTTTTGAAAATTCTTATAAAATCCCTACTTCATGTACATAAAAAATCCCCATTAAAGAGACTTTAAACACTTATTTCTCCGATATTTATTAAATTCATTAGCTTAGATATATTTTGTTACACTATTACATTTACATTTCCAAGTTTAGCCTAGCTAAACATTGCCAAAACCAATAACAAAAACAAACATTAACCAAATAAGAATAATTATTATTCGCACATCACAAATTACACGATTCAAGTATTCCATGTCATTCATCAAGTCACGTAAAAAAATCGTTTCTTCTGCGATCGCTTCTTCCCTCTCCATGATCGCAGTGAACGCTGTTGCTGAAGAAAAAGTTGTTCAACTTGAAACTATTCATCAAGAAATTGCTGCTGAAAAACAACAAAGCTTAAAAGTAGATAATTCTACCAATAAAAAATTTGTTGCACCTTTATTAGATACCCCGAAATCAGTATCTGTGATTTCTAAACAACTAATTGAGGATACTCAAGTTACTACTCTTGCTGACGCTTTACGTACTGTACCAGGTATTACCCTGGGTGCCGGTGAAGGTGGCAACCCGAATGGTGATCGTCCATTTATCCGTGGTTATAACTCTGAAAGCTCAATGTATGTAGATGGAGTTCGTAGTGCAACTTCGCAAAACCGTGAAATGTTTGCTGTAGAACAGGTTGAAGTTACCAAAGGTTCTGCTTCTGCTATAGGCGGTGCAGGGACCACTGGTGGTAGCATTAACATGATTTCTAAAGTTGCCAAAGCAGGGGATTCTTTAGAAGGTTCTGTTGCTGGAGGCACTGACAGCTACGCACGTATTACCTTAGATGGTAATAAAGATTTTGGTAATGGTGTTGCAGCACGTGTGGCTGTCATGGGGCATCAAAACGAAAAAGCAGGTCAGAAAGACGGTGCTGAATATAAACGTGCCGGTATTGCGCCAAGTATTAGTTTTGGTCTAGATACCCCTACTCGTGGGACTTTAAGCTATTACTACTTAAAATCTGATGATACACCAGATTCTGGTGTGCCTTACTGGAATTCAGCAACTCAAACAGCTGTAGGCAAACCACTCAATACTAAACAAGGTATTTATTATGGTTGGCTGGATCGTGACTTCCAGAAACAGGAAAACCAGATTGGTACTTTAAAGTTAGAGCACGATTTAACAGATGATCTAACCATTAGTAATACGGTTGTTTATGGCCGATCTAAAAATGATTATGTCTGGACTCAGCCAGATGATTCCAAATTAAATATTGCCAATGGACAAGTGGTTCGTCGTGCAAATACCCGTATTACTGACACAGATACATTTAGCGATCAGCTTTCATTAACCGGTAAATTTAATACCGGTACACTAAAGCATAGTTTTAATGTAGGCACTGAATATTCTAAGCAAGAATCTGACAAAGGAAATTATTTACTTACAGATTTAGGGCAGGCGGCAAGCTCTACTCTTCCGGCTAACCTTAGTGGAAGCAAAGCATGTAACACATTTACCAATACTACCTCAAATTATTGGTGTACGAGTGCTAATAACCCGAACTCAAATGATCCCTGGTTAGGTTCAACTTCTGCAAATCGTGCAATTTCTACTACGACCACTAAAAATACATCAGTGTATTTCTTAGATAACATCGAGATGAACCCTCAATGGCTGTTAGATCTTGGTGTGCGTTGGGATAAATTTGATACTGAGCAGGTCTACAACAAAGAGTCAGGCTCTGGCAGTAGTTTAATTCCAGCTGGAACAAAATTTGGTACTAATGATGATTTCTTTAATTACCAGGCAGGTCTAACATTTAAGCCAACTGAGAATGGCAGTATTTATGCCAGCTATGCAACTTCTGCCAATCCAGTGGGTGTAGACGCTGCTGATGGTTCAGAAGGACTTTCTGTACCTGGACGTAATACCACTGAAGCACAAGCTCAGGCCATGAACAACCTTAAACCTGAGGAAGTTCGCACCATGGAACTTGGCACAAAGTGGGATTTATTTAATGATAAATTAAATCTAACAGCTGCTATTTTCCGTACTGAAAAAACCAACACTCGAGCAACTGATACTGACGGTTTTACCCGTAATATTGGTGAAACACGTGTGGACGGTTTTGAACTTGGAGCGAACGGCAATATCACTGACAAATGGGCTGTATCTGCTGGTTATACTTATCTAGACAGTGAAATTGTCGATGATGGTGCAGGTACCAATGATGGTAACCAGGTTCAGAATGTTGCGAAAAATTCTGCAACTCTTTGGACGACTTATGACCTAACCCCTGCTTTCACAGTTGGTGCGGGTGCAGTTGCCATGGATAAAGTTTACGGTAATGCCGACAACACCAGATACGTTCCAGGTTATGTTCGCTACGATGCAATGGCACGTTATAACGTGAATCAAAATGTTGACCTGCAGTTGAATGTAAACAATCTGACTGATCAACGTTATTTCACTAAAGCTTATGCATCTCACTATGCAACTGAAGCAGAAGGTCGCAATGCAGTCCTTTCTCTAAACTTTAAATACTAAATTTTCGCTTCTTCCCTATTTAAAGATAGCCTCATTCATGAGGCTATCTTTATTTCTGTCCTATATATCAAGGACTACTTGAACATACTGTTTTTAACACCTGTTAGTTATCTTATTTAAGTCATGGCTTAAAACCTCAAGAAAATATAGACCTTACCTTTTTTCTATAGAAATCCTGAATCAAATTCTAAAATTTAAACAGTAATTCCATGCACAAAGTTATAACAATGACTAAATTCAATATTGTTAATGATAATTATTATTAATACAATTCGCAAAATTGTTAAAGGCCATAACAATAACTCCATAATTGCTGCTATTTGATGAACTCGAGCATATCAAGGTGGTAAGGGAAATATTATTTAATTCAGGAATTCTGCAATATGGCGCATATCAAAAGCCGGAAAAATCATTATAAGACTTCATTGGTCGCACTTGCTGCAACTCTGCCTCTTATCGCTCATGCGGATAACACCACCAATGAAGGAGTTATTCAGCTTCCAGAAATTACGGTTAAAAATAAAACTGTAAGTGAATATAAAGTAGATCAATTAAGCTCTGTTAAATCTAGCCAAGCTTTGGTAGATACGCCGCAAACTGTTTCGATTATCAACAAAAATTTATTAAAAGAACAAGGTGCGACTACCTTGGTTGAAGCTCTGCGTAATACACCAGGAATTACCTTGCAACTGGGTGAAAATGGCAATACCAGTGCTGGCGATGCTTTCCAGATGCGCGGCTTTTCAACTCAAAGCTCGACCTATCTGGATGGTATTCGTGATCTGGGCGCTGTGAATCGTGATGTATTTAATCTGGAGCAGGTGGAAGTTATAAAAGGCCCGGCAGGTGCAGAGGGTGGACGTGGTACAGCATCCGGTTATGTGAATCTGGTCAGCAAGCTGCCTCATCTGGAAAACAGCCGTGAAGTGTCTGCAACCTATAACACGGCAGAACATACACGCCTTGCTACCGACATTAATCAGGCCATTAATGACAGCGTCGCCATTCGCCTGAATGCGATGGGACAAGATGGCGGTGTGGAAGGACGCGATTATATCGAAAATAAAGGCTGGGCTATTGCTCCTTCCATCGCCTTTGGTCTGGATAGCGATACTCGTTTATATCTTTACTCACAACACATTCGTCAGCGTAATATCCCGGATGGCGGTATTCCGACTATTGGAATGAAAGGTTTCTGGAATGCAGACCCGCTGATTGCCAATGCAGCTAAAGTGGATCGTGAAAATTATTATGGTCACGCAGATGACCATGAAGATATTGATGCTGACATGTTTACAGCCAAAATCGAAAGTGACTGGGCTGAAAATCTGAAATTTACCAATATTACCCGTCTGGGAAATACCCAGATGCAGCGTACCTTGACAGGGATTAATACGATTTCAAGAAACGACTCTACTAATCCTCAAGACTGGACAGTCAGCCGTTCGCGACAAGGGGTGGATCAGGAAAATAAAATTCTAGCTAATCAGAGTACGATCAACTGGAATGTCAAAACTGGTTCAGTAGAACATGATATGGTCGCTGGCGTAGAGCTATTAAAAGAGCGGCAATATTCTAGAACGCTGGCTACACAAATGCCGGGACAACCAACCAACAGTACACCACCCGCGAATCTATATCATCCTGATCGTTACCAGAATCTACCGGACCCTGTTTATACGGGTGCATATTCTGATGGCGAAACCCAGACGGCGGCAGCTTATCTTTTTGATACGCTCAAGTTTGGTGAACGCTTCCAGTTAAACGGTGGAGTCCGTATCGACTATTATGATACCAATTACGATGCATTGGGTTACTCAACCGACAGCAATACATTGGCAGTGACTGAAACTAGAACAGATTTAAAAGCACATGATACTTTATTCAGCTGGAAGCTTGGTGGTTTATATAAGCCCACAGCCTATAGCAGTGTCTATGCCTCTTATGCCAAGTCCCTGACACCTCCAGGTAGCAATAATTTTAGCCTTTCAACTACAGGAGCAAACAGCTCGACTGCTGATCCTCAAGAAACCCATCATTATGAAATCGGGACCAAATGGGATTTACTGGAGGGTAACCTGGCTTTAAATGCTGCGGTATACCATACCGAAAATGAAAACCAGTTCACTCAAGACCCGATTACCCGCGAGTCTATTCAGGAAGGTAAAACTGTTGTTAAGGGAGTCGAGCTGGGTGCTGTCGGTAAAATTAGCGATGCCTGGAATATTTCAGCTGGCGTAGCCCATATGAAAACCCAGCAAAAAGACCAGCTCAGTGTCAATGCCAACACGGGTGCAATAACCCAGACCAATAGCGTGCGCTGGTCACCTGAATGGACGGCTTCCCTATGGACCACCTATAACATTTCTGGTTTAAAACTGGGTCTGGGCGCGCGGTATGTGGATGAGCAAAAACGTGTGATTACCGATAGTACTGCAACAGCCAATATGCCAAGCATTCCAGGCTATGTGGTATTTGATGCCATGGCCGGATATACCTTTAATGACCGTGCTTCTTTAAACCTGAATGTCTATAACCTGGCAGATAAAGAGTACATCAGCACACTGAATAACGGGGGTGGCCGTATGATCCTGGGTCAACCACGTTCAGCAGCTTTAACCTTAAATTATAAATTTTAATTCAGCCTTTATCTCTACTTACCAATATCGTGTATTCTCTTGAATGCACGATATTTTCAATTGCAGGAATGCTTTTAAAATGATGTTACATATCCCGGCAGTATTAAGCAAACTACAAGTTGCCGAACTGAGACAACAACTTGATACCTCAGAACATTGGATCAATGGACAACTCAGTGCCGGGAGTCAGGCACAGAAAATCAAAAAGAACCTGCAACTGGATTCTTCGTCTGCCCTATATGGGCAGATTAGCCCGATTATTTTACAGGCACTTAAAAACCATCATTTAATTACTTCTGCTGCCCTGCCGAAACATATCTTGCCGCCCCTGTTTAACTGCTATCAGGATTCTGGTAACTATGGCAATCATGTCGATAATGCCATTCATTACTCTCCCCTGCTTGGACAGGCTATTCGCACTGATGTCTCACTGACTTTGTTTTTATCTGAAATCGATGAATATGAAGGTGGGGAGCTGGTGGTCGAAGACCAATATGGCTGCCATGAAGTCAAGCTGGATGCTGGAGATGTGATTGTCTATCCATCGACCAGTCTGCATCGGGTTGAACCGGTGACTCAAGGCAAACGTATAGCAGCTGTCACCTGGATTCAGAGTATGGTTCGGGAAGATGCCAAACGCAGCATGCTATTTGATCTGGATATGACCATTATCAAACTGCGTCAGCAAATTGGCGATACGGAAGAAGTCCTGCAGCTGACCCATCATTACCACAACCTGATTCGTCAATGGGGTGACTTATAATGTCGCAGGACCCAATCGCACCACTGACCCAGATTCCCGCCTACTTACAAACCATTGCCGACTATGAAATGGAGGCAAAAAAACATCTGTCCAGTATGGTCTGGGATTATCTGCAAGGTGGTTCTATGGATGAAGTCAGTGTCCGGGATAATCTACAGCAGTTTCAGGATATTCAGTTATTACCTCGAATGTTGAAGGACCTGAGCCAAGGCAGTACTGAAATTGAAATTTTTGGACAGAAATTTCCGCATCCGATTTTCCTGGCACCGATTGGACACCAGCAGCAATTTCACCCTGAGGCTGAAGCAGCTTCAGCGCTTGCAGCAGAAGTCATGGGCAGCAATATCATTCTCAGCACTTTTACTAATACCGATATGCGGGCACTCAAGCAGGATAATCCTCGCAAATGGTTCCAGCTTTACTGGCAAGGTGATCGGGAAAAATCTTTGGCTTTGGTGAAAATGGCTGAAGCACATCATTACACGGCGCTGGTGATTACCGTGGATTCACCACATACCGGCATCCGTGATCGTGAACGTCGTGCTTTTTTCCATTTACCGAAAGACATGCAGCACCCGCATACACCAGTACATATTCCCCTGCCAGAATTAAAAGAAGGTGATCATCCGGTCTTTCATGGGCTGATGAAAATTGCTCCGACCTGGGAAGATATTGTCTGGATGGTAAAGCAGACCCATTTACCGGTCATTCTAAAAGGCATCGTACATCCGCAGGATGCCCAGCTGGCGATTCAGCATGGGGTAAAAGGTCTGATCATTTCCAATCATGGCGGCCGGGTACTGGATACCTGCATTTCTCCTCTCATTGCCTTGCAACTGATTAAAAAGGTGGTGCCAGCAGATTTTCCTCTGCTTTATGATGGCGGTATTCGCCGTGGTTCGGATATCTTCAAGGCGATTGCCTTAGGTGCTTCTGCGGTGCTGGTTGGCCGTCCTTATATTTATGGACTGGCGACTGCCGGAGCTTTAGGCGTAGCACATGTGATTAAAATCCTCAAAGAAGAATTTGAAATCACCATGGCGCTAATGGGAACAGCCACAGTAGCTGAAATTCAGCCGGGCTGTGTGTTGAATAGAATTGAATGATGATATTTATTTGAAAATAAAGATGAAGTTTCAAGAAGTCGGAAGTGCTATGTTCTACTTCTTGAACTATTATTTAAGAGCATCTTAAATATTTTATATCTCGATAATTATTATCAATTAAAACTAAAATAGACCCATATTTTATCAATTTATAGCAAAAACATAGAGTTAACCCTCCACCCTCTGATCCTTTCATCTATTTTCAAAATTGATTAAATTTTATTCATCGCCAATATCAATTCAGAAAGGATAGCAACGATAACAATAATAATTATTATTTGCGAATCCAAACTTAAAAATAAAAAAGAACTATGATGAGCCAGATAAAATCTCGTAAAAAAATCGTTTCTTCAGCAATCGTTTCTTCCCTTTCTCTTGCATCCGCACATGCAATTGCCCAAGAAAACGTGGTGCAGCTTGAAACCATCCGTCAGGAAGTGCAAGTGGAATCTGTTCCAGGTTTAAAAATCGATCAGTCGGCAAATAGCAAATTTGTTGCCCCTCTCTTGGATACCCCGAAATCTGTGGTTGTGATCCCTCAGCAACTGATTGAAGATACGCAGGTTACGACCTTGGCAGATGCTTTGCGTACTGTGCCGGGGATTACCCTAGGCGCGGGAGAAGGTGGTAATCCAAATGGGGATCGACCTTTTATTCGGGGTTATAACTCGGAGAGTTCGATGTATGTGGATGGTGTACGGAATTCGACTTCACAAAACCGGGAAATGTTTGCCGTTGAGCAGGTCGAAGTCACCAAAGGTTCTGCTTCTGCCATGGGCGGCGCTGGTACCACTGGCGGCAGTATTAACCTGATTTCAAAAGTGGCGAAACAGGGAGATGCGCTGGAAGGCTCGATTACAGGTGGCACAGACATGTACGCACGTATCACTTTAGACGCTAACAAGGACTTTGATAATGGTATGGCGGCTCGTATAGCTGTCATGGGTCATCAGAATGAAAAAGCAAGACAGCATAACGGTACAGAATACAAACGCGCCGGTATTGCACCCAGCTTCAGTTTTGGTCTGGACAATGCAACGCGTGGTACTTTGAGTTATTACTATCTAAAAACTGATGATATTCCAGACTCAGGCATTCCCTATAACAATCCGTTCGGGGCACCTACTGGAGATAACCCTGATAACCGGCCATTAAATGGCAATGGTAAACCGATTAACGTCAAACAAGGGCAGTATTATGGCTGGAAAGATCGTGATTTCCAGAAACAGGAAAACCAGATTGGCACCCTCAAGCTGGAACATGATCTAAATGACAATTTAACCCTCAGCAATACGGCGGTATTTAACCGTTCTAAAAATGACTACCTCTGGACCAATCCTGATGATTCACGCGGAAACTTCATTTTAAATGGCAATGTCTGGGCTCGGGCCAATTCACGTATCGCAGATACCGATACCTTTATTGATTTGCTGGCTTTAACCGGTAAATTCAACACCGGTATCATCCAGCATAGCTTTAATCTGGGTGCAGAATATTCGGATCAGGATACTGAGCGTACTCAATATATTATTAACGGTCTGAATGCGACTGGCAGTTCCTATGCAGCCTGTGGCACTCCTGCCAATATTGTCTTAGGTTGGTGTACTTCTGTAGACAATCCAAATCGGAGTACCTGGACGGGAACGATTAGTACGGATGGTGCAGACAGTTATCATATTGAGACCAAATCCAAATCGATCTACTTCCTGGACAGCATCGAACTGCATCCGCAATGGATTGTGGATCTGGGTGTGCGCTGGGATGACTATAAAACCCAGCAAACATTGACCTATGGACGATTCAATAATGCGGTGACAGGTGCCAACAATACGCCGATTACAGCCGTTCCAGGTGATCAGCTCACCCTTGAAAATGAAGATGACTTTATTAACTATCAGGCCGGTCTAGTCTTTAAGCCAAGAGAAAATGGCAGTATTTATATCAGCTATGCCACTTCCTCAAATCCGGTTGGCATCGATGGCGGTGATGGTTCCGAAAGTATTACTGTAGCTATTGAAAATTTAAAACCGGAAAAAGTCCGTACCATGGAACTGGGGACTAAATGGGATATTCTGGAAGACAAACTCAATTTGACCGCCGCCATTTTCCGTACTGAAAAAATCAATACCCGTTCAACCGATGCTGATGGTACTACCCGTAATATCGGAGAGACTCGTGTTGATGGGATTGAGCTGGGTATCAATGGAAATATTACTGAGAAATGGGCAATTTCCGCAGGCTATACCTATTTGGATAGTGAACTGATTGATGGTGGCTTTGAAAATATTGGAACCACGGCCGAACCGATTTATGTTCCAAGCACAAACAATGGCAATCAGGTTCAGAACGTAGCAGAAAACAGTGCAACTCTATGGATGACCTATCAGGTCATACCTCAACTAACATTGGGTACCGGTGCTGTGGCAATGGATAAAGTTTATGGCAATGCCGCCAATACCAAATTTGTTCCCGGTTATGTGCGTTACGATGCCATGGCACGTTATCAGGTGAACCCCAATGTGGATCTACAGCTAAATATCAATAACCTGTCCGATACACGTTATTTTACCAAAGCCTATTCTTCCCACTATGCTACAGAAGCAGAAGGCATCAGTGCCGTTTTAGGCCTGCATTTTAAATACTGATCTGAGCAATCTTCATGATATTAAGGGCTAGTCTGGATTCATCAAACTAGCCTTTATTTTTTGATATGAAAGATTTCATGTATGCATTGCTTAAGAACTTCCAACAAAGCTATTATATAAAGAAATATTTTAGCCTTATCGCTTAATTACAGGAAAATCCAACAAAATTAAAATAGATTAGAGAAATATTTTTCCAATTAACAACTTTATAAGAAAATCTTTTTTAAGATACGACTAAAATCCATAGAAAAAGCAAAAACTTTTCACATTTTCTGGACTAAAATTTAATTATAGGTTCACCATGCAGGTGTCTGGTCGATCCTGAAGATCAAAACTTAAAAATACAGGATTGATCTAATTTACCCTCACCTGCCTGTAAACGAATATATAGACAAAATCTATGCTGTAGACCGAGCAACTGCTACACCAAGCGAGTATGTCAGGCTACCTAAGGAGCTCTCTCATGATGTTGGCTGATCCAAGTAAAAAATACCGTCGCATGTATCAACGTGTGGACTTACCAGACCGTCAATGGCCGAACAATGAAATCACTAAAGCGCCAATCTGGATGAGTACTGACCTGCGTGATGGTAACCAGGCGATCTTCGAGCCAATGAATATCGAGCAGAAGTTCAAAATGTTCCAGATGTTGGTAAAAATCGGTTTCAAACATATTGAAATCGGCTTCCCATCTGCATCTCAAATTGATTTCGACTTCACCCGTAAATTGATTGAAGAAGGTCATATTCCGGATGACGTCTACATCGAAGTATTGGTTCAGGCACGTGATCATTTAATCGCACGTACTTTTGAATCTTTACAAGGTGCGAAACGCGCAATCGTGCATATCTACAACTCTAACTCTCCAACCTTCCGTCAAAAAGTGTTGAACGTAGACGTTGAAGGTGCAAAACAGTTAGCGATAAATGCAGCGCAAAAAGTGAAAGAATACGCAGCAAAACAGCCTGAAACTGAATTTGTCTTCCAGTACAGTCCTGAATGTTTCTCTGCAACTGAATTAGAAGTCGCGAAAGATGTCTGTGATGCAGTGACTGAAATCTGGGAAGCATCTCCGACCAACAAAGTCATCTTGAACTTGCCGGCCACTGTCGAAGTCTCTACACCAAACGTGTATGCCGACCAGGTGGAATGGATGCACCGCAACATTGAGCGTCGCGACGGCGTGATCATTTCAGTTCACTGTCATAATGACCGTGGCTGTGGCATTGCAGCGTCTGAATTGGCGATTATGGCGGGTGCTGACCGTGTCGAAGGTTGTGTATTCGGCAATGGTGAACGTACCGGTAATGTGGACGTAGCGGCAATTGCCTTAAACATGTATACCCAGGGTGTTGCACCAGAATTAGATTTCTCGAACATTAACGAAATCATCGCGACTGTTGAAGAATGTACCGGTTTGCCTGTACATCCACGTCATCCATATGCGGGCGATTTGGTGTTTACAGCATTCTCTGGTTCACATCAGGATGCGATCAAAAAAGGCTTCGAATTCCAGAAAAACGAAGAAATCTGGGATATGCCGTACTTGCCAATCGACCCAAAAGACTTGGGTCGTGACTATGACGCCGTGATTCGCGTGAATTCACAGTCAGGTAAAGGTGGTATCGCGTACTTGTTAGAATCGAACTATAACGTGACTTTACCACGTCGTTTACAGATCGAATTCTCGCAAATCGTGCAGCAAAAAACCGATGAAGATGGTACTGAGATTTCAGCACAAGCGATCTGGAGCTTATTCAAAGATACCTATGTTGATGCCAAAGATGCACACTACGCTGCCAAGAACTATAAATTGTCAGATGAAAATGGCAACCAGGTGATTGAGCTAGATGTTGAAGTCAATGGTGAAACTCAGCACTTGCGTGGTGAAGGTAACGGTCCAATCTCTGCGATTTTGGATGCATTACAATTGCCAATTGACGTGTTGAACTATGAAGAACGTAGCATCAGTTCTGGTGCACATGCCAAAGCCTTGGCATTGGTTGAACTGCAAGTGAAAGGTACCGGTAAATCCGCCTTTGGTGCTGGTGTCCACGACAACATTGTGACCTCTTCAATTGAAGCGATTATCGCATGTACCAACCGCCTGATTGACCAGGGTGTGTTAAGCACTGAACAGGTGATTGCTGCTGCCGTCTAGACACGGTATTAGAATTAGCGATAATTCATAGCACTAAAAAGACTTTAGAAGGATACCTGCAAATGGTATCCTTTTATTTATTCATACTAAAGATTTAAGGCGAATCATTCCCGTGTCTTTTCCAGCTGACTCAGTGGGCCTTGTTGTCCCACAAAAGTTCCAATTCGAACAGCCGTTAGAGCTTGAATGCGGTCGCATCCTCCCCCGTTTTGAACTGATGGTTGAAACTTATGGCGAACTCAATGCCGATAAGTCCAATGCCATTCTGATTTGTCATGCCCTTTCCGGTCATCATCATGCTGCTGGCTATCATCATGAAGATGATAAAAAACCAGGCTGGTGGGATGCCTGTATTGGTCCAAACAAGGCAATTGATACCAATAAATTTTTTGTGGTTGCCCTGAATAATATTGGTGGCTGTAGTGGTTCGACAGGTCCAACTTCTCCGAACCCTGAAAATGACAACCGCCCTTATGGTCCTGATTTTCCTCTAGTGACTGTACGTGACTGGGTGAAAACCCAAGCCATGCTGTCTGACCGTCTCGGCATTGATGTATGGTATTCCGTCATCGGTGGCTCATTAGGTGGTATGCAGGCATTACAATGGTCGGTAGATTATCCAGATCGTCTGCAAAAATGTGTGATTATTGCCAGCGCACCTAAATTATCTGCACAGAACATTGCCTTTAATGAAGTCGCACGTCAGTCAATTCTGTCAGATCCGGATTTCCATAATGGCCGTTATCTGGAACATGACAGCTATCCAAAACGTGGTCTGATTCTGGCACGTATGGTCGGTCATATCACCTACCTGTCTGAAGAAGCCATGAAGCAGAAATTTGGTCGTGATTTAAAATCCGGTAAATTTATGTATGGTTTCGATGTGGAGTTCCAGGTCGAAAGCTATTTGCGCTATCAAGGTGAACAATTTAGCCGGAACTTTGATGCCAATACTTACCTGATTATGACCAAGGCGCTGGATTACTTTGATCCTTCACGTGAATATCAACAATCATTGGTAAAGGCAATGGCTCAAACCAAATGTAAATTCCTCGTGGTCTCTTTTACAACTGACTGGCGGTTCTCACCTTCACGTTCTGTTGAAATCGTAGACGCCTTAATTACCAATAATAAGCCTGTCAGCTATCTGGATATTGATGCTGAGCAAGGCCATGACTCCTTCCTGTTCCCAATTCCACTGTATGTGAAGTCATTGCGTGCCTTCCTGGGTGGTGAAGAACTGTTAAAATCAACCCCGAAGGAGACGGTGTAATGCGTATTGATCAACAACTGGCAGAACGTTGGATTAAACCGGGTTCACGCGTCCTTGACCTGGGCTGTGGTGACGGTGAATTACTGGCTCATATGAGCAAAAAGCACAATATTCGTGCATACGGATTAGAAATTGATCAAGAAAAGATTGCAATTGCAGTCAGTCGTGGGTTAAATATCATCCAGCAAGACTTAAATCTGGGATTAAGTCGTTTTGCAGACCAGTCTTTTGACTATGTTGTCATGGCACAGGCTTTGCAAGCTGTAGATGCACCGGACGTTTTATTGCGTGATATGGTGCGAGTGGGTAAACAGGCGATTATTACTTTCCCGAACTTTGCGCACTGGAAGACTCGTTCTTTCCTGGCACTAAAAGGGAAAATGCCTGTTTCGGAAGCTTTACCCTATATGTGGTATAACACACCGAACATCCACTTATGTACTTTCCGTGACTTTGAAGCACTTTGCGCGGAAAATAATATCAAAATTATTAACCGACTCGCTGTGAATGGGAATCAACAAGGCAGCATGCTCAGCAAGCACCTCCCTAATCTGTTTGGTGAAGTCGCAATTTATCGAGTGAGCGCTCTATGAAAAAATTATTACTAAGTACGACGCTACTGGCTGGACTTTTTAGCTTTCAGGCCCATGCAGACTATGTTGCTCCAACACCTTCTGTCGCAAGTCAGGCCGCACAATATTCCATCATGGATATCAATAGCTTAATTAAGGCAGCGAAGGCAGGACAGCCAGGTGCACAATTCTATTTAGCAACCAAATACCAGTATGGTAAAGACATTCAGAAAGATGAACGTCAGGCTTTTGCCTGGTATAAAGCAGCAGCCGATCAAGGTCTGGCAGTTGCTCAATTGAATGTAGGCCGTATGCTGGCAGATGGTATTGGCACCAAGAAAGATGAAACACTGGCTCGCCAGTACTTTGAAAAAGCGGCCAGCCGTGGTGATAATCGTGCCAGCTTTAATCTGGCGATGATGGAAGAGAAGAAAAAAAACTATATGGGTGCTTACCAGTGGTATGAACTCTCTACCCGTGACGGCATGCTGGATAATAAAGTGATTACTTTATCTGAAGGCAAGAAAACTGCATTGGCAGCCAACTTGACCCAGGAACAGATCCGTCAGGCACGTGATCGTGCTGACAGATGGATTCAGGCACAATAAGCTGAATGGTATAAATAGCACCTTCGGGTGCTTTTTTATTGCCGCAAATTCTTCATCCATTGCTAAAATAGCGCCCATTCTTTATCTAATAATGAGTTTTAACATGGCTGCAACTGACTGGTTATCCCAAGGCACACTGGTACTGGCAAGTAATAATAAAGGCAAGATTGCAGAATTTGAAAAGATGTTTGCAGAACTCAAACTTCCAGTTGAAGTTATTCCTCAAGGTAAGCTGCATATTGAAGACGCAATTGAAGATGGTTTGAGCTTTGTTGAAAATGCCATTATCAAGGCGCGTCATGCCTCACGTATTTCTGGCAAACCTGCGATTGCTGATGATTCAGGGATTTGTGTACCAGTTCTGGGCGGTGCACCTGGGATTTACTCTGCACGTTATGCGGGTGAACATGGTGATGATGCAGCGAACAATGAAAAATTACTGGCTGACCTGAAACCACTGCGTAACGACGGTGAACCGATTGAAGGCATGTTTGTGTGTGTACTGGCCTTAGTGCAACATGCCGAAGACCCATTACCACAAATCTTCCAGGGCATCTGGAAAGGTGAGATCTTGGAAGCAGCCCGTGGTGAAAATGGCTTTGGCTATGATCCGCTGTTCTGGTTACCTGAACTGGGTATTGCGAGTGCGGAAATGAGCAAGGAAGAGAAAAATAAAATTAGTCACCGTGGTCAGGCAATGCAGCTATTTAAAGCGAGTCTGGAAAAGTAAGTTTCATCTCTCATGGCTCCCTCTCCCGTTGGGAGAGGGCTGGGGTGAGGGATTTAAAATGCATCTTATTCTCTCTCGAGGAAAAGGACTTTTCTGATATTTTTATAAACCCGGCACCAACGCATGCACCATCACTCCATATACGCCGATCAAGATCGCACTGGCAATCGTTCCTGAAGCAATATATTTCGCTGAATAACCCGTACCTTGATAATGGGTTTCCAGTGCCACAATATTGGCTGCTGGTGGAAGCAGGAAATACATCATTAAAACAGCATAAGTTAGTATTTGATGCGGAATTGGCAATAAGAAATAAGCACCTGCTGCCAGTCCTAAAGACAGAATAAAGCGACCACTAATCAATATTAAACTACGGGTCAAATCACTCAGCTGAATCCGGACATGACGGAGCCACATGCCTAGAATACACATGCCAGCAAAGGTCACCAGAAACTTGTTCACGGCATAGCCCCACTGAATCACTGGATGCGATTCATAAGCACTAAAATCCCAAAACGATAAAACTGCTGCAACCGTTAGTGCAATCACCGGTGGAGACTTCAGCATATTTTTAATAATGAATTGCGGTGTCTGCTTTTCAACACTCACTGCTACAACTGCACTGACATTTCCAAATAAAGAACCGCCGATATATAAGGCAACAATGGTATTTAAAGCATCAGGACCAAATAACGCCAAGGCAAAAGGAAATCCCAGCCAGACACCATTCAGATAACTAAAGCACAGCGCACGCAATTTATCTTTGGAGAAAAGAAAGAACAGGCCAAACAGAAACAGTGAGCTAAAGATACTAAAACCGATCAGCCACAGACTGCCCGGCTTATAAAACACCATGTTGTAAATGACAATCAAGGGAATCAAAAGACGTGCCAGTAAAGCGGCCATAAATGGACGAACCGGCTTTAAATAATGGATGCCCCAAAATCCAATCAGAAATGAGATAAGTGGTAGGATCAGTGCCATAAAGAAGATAAAGTCAGGAGGAGTAGACAGGCTTTATCCTAGCATATCTCTATATCCTCAAAAGGATGTTGTTTAAACTGATATCTTTATAAATATCATCACCAATACTGTTATTTAGCTAATAATCGGAATAACTTGTTCAACAATCTGTCCTGCTGTTTCACCCTGCTGGGATTTTTCCAGCCACTGCCACTCATCGGTTTTCATTCTCAGGAAATTGGAACAGCGCGTGCCATAAGCCGGACTTTGAATAAAGGTTGAAGACAACAACTGTTCCAGTTCATGTGAAATCCCGGTCTTGGGCAACAACTCCGGAATGATCTTGCGTTCATCTTCCAGAATATCCCAGACGGCATAGTAAAGATCCGACTCAGGTATATCGGGATGCTGCATCATGGGCAGGAATTCCTGGGTAAAACGCTTGCGTAAGTGACGGGTTTTTTGCCAGTCTTCGCTCATCAGGCCATTTGAGACTACATATACCCCATGTGCCAGTACTTGTGGTGCCTCGCCACGGTTACTCAGATAGACGGCTTGATCACAATCACCGACAAACAGGTTAAAGCCCGCATAATCACATTGACGTTCTTCCAGTTCTTGAGCAAACCGGATAGGTGTCAATTCAGATTCCAGAAAATGCTGAATGATATGTCCACGTGAAGTTGGGTAGTTATTCTTGTCATTACCATCCCTTAAATTGGTAATCACTGCCCATCGTCCTGAAGCAGTTATACCCATCCAGGTACCACCAGACTGCAAATCCTGACCTGCAATAATTGGGCTATTTTGCCAGGCATGTAGGGCGGCTGTCGGACGCTGATAAAACTCATCCCGGTTTGAAATCAGAAAAAGTGGCGTGTCATCCAGTACACGCCAGGCCAAGGCAACGATACACATAATTGATGCTCTAGATCTTTACACATTGAATGTACAACATTTTTCCCAAGTTTAGGCTAAAATCAGGGCAAAACAGAAAGACAAAGGAAGATGCATGCTCAACTATCCCAATATTGATCCTGTAGCGATTTCGCTCGGGCCATTGCAGGTCCACTGGTATGGACTGATGTACCTGATGGCATTTTTATTTGCTTGGGGGCTGGCGACGTATCGCGCTAAACAACGCGGCTGGACATCAGATATGGTCTCGGATTTAATCTTCTTCGGGGCGCTTGGGGTGATTATCGGTGGCCGTGTTGGTTATGTATTTTTCTACGGTTTTTCCCAGTTTCTGGCAGACCCATTGTGGCTGTTCCAGATCTGGACAGGTGGCATGAGCTTCCATGGCGGTTTCCTAGGTGTAATCCTGGCGATGCTACTCTGGTGTAAAAAATACAACATGACCTGGTTCCAGACTCTGGACTTTATCGCGCCGTGTGTACCGACCGGTCTGATGTTTGGCCGTATTGGTAATTTCATCGGCGGGGAACTGTATGGTCGTCAGGTGACTGACCCAAACTTTGCTTTTGGCATGATTTTCCCAACCGATCCACTCCAACTGGTTCGTCATCCATCACAATTGTATCAGGCACTTTGTGAAGGTCTGATTCTGTTTATTGTACTGTGGTGGTTTAGCTCTAAACCTCGCCCACGTATGGCAGTTTCTGCGCTCTTCCTGATTGGTTACGGTCTGGCACGTTTCATCGTCGAATTTTACCGTGAACCGGACAATGGTCAATTATTTATTGGCTGGATGAGTAAGGGGCAATTCCTCAGCCTGCCAATGATTCTGATTGGCCTATGGATGATGTGGTATGCCTACCAGAAAAAAATTTATGACTGGGGTCCACAGAAAAACGTATAAGACATCCTGAACATATTGCGAGGCATCTGCCTCGCTTTTTTATATGTAAAATATGCTAAAGTGCAGATCAACTCTTTTGGATCTTCACGGTTGCCATGCTTGAATACTGGTTTAATCCGCAAATTTCTGTCATTAAAAAATTACTGATTTTTATCGTGATTGCCGTACTGACAGCAGTGCTGTACTGGATAGAACCTTTACCGCTGGATGCGATTCTGATGTTTGCCGGTACTGGAATTATTTTCCTGATCTGCCGTTATTGCAAAATTCATTTTGCTGCAAAGAATCCGACAGGCTTGTTCTATCGCGTACTGACCTGGATTCCAATTGCCCTATTATTGGCATTAGTCTTCATGAATATGAAAGATGGCGAGATCCTGGTTGCAGGTGCGCAGGGCATTGGCTTTATGGCGATTGCCATCTGCATGTTTTCACCACTGTCTTTAATGCATAAAAACACGGACACTCCACCGCCTCATGCTTAATTACTGGTACTCCGAACGCTGCTCACGCCAGATCAGGCTGATCGTCTGTATCGCCACCTGTGCAGTGATTTATTACGCTTCTACCTTTGCAGAACTAAATACAATATTTGTCGGCATCAGTCTGGCAATTGGGATGCTGAGTCATGGCTTACATACAGTCGCCTTGAAACTGTCTGAGCAGAATCCCTATCGGGAAGGTTTTACACGACTGTTTTTCTGTATTCCGCTGATTGCCCTGATTACCCTGTTTGGCTATCTGCCTGAACAGCACAAGATAGCTTTAGGCATTCAATGCATTGGCTTCAGCGCGCTTGGATTATTTATCCTGTCTATTTACGGGAATCGTGCGAAACGCTTCGAAGATTGAACCATTTCGCAAATGCTACTTTTAACTTCTAACTTAAAGGTGAGAATCCAGGCGGTAATAAGTGTATTTCACATCAGAATTACGATAAACCGCATAACCTGACTGTCTAAAATCCGATACCCATGCAGAACCTGAGTATGCTGCAATATGCCCGTACTTATGTTTGGAAGTCCGGTCAATGATATAAATATCACCCTTTTTCGGACGGTCAAATGACAGGTTAATTTTGCGGTAGCCCAATTTCTGTAAGGTACTGCCCCAGTCAGCTGCAGCCACAGGGTGATTCACAATTTTTGCACCTGAAGATTGCAAACCGATACGAATACTGCGCGCACATTTCTGTGTACTGGTACTACGTGTAATGCCTTGCAAATAACTGGTGAATTTTTCAATATTAAAACGCTGGCCATTCATCGCACTAAAAGTCTTGCGTGATTCAGAACTTGTGTTACGAGCTGATTCAGAGCTGTTACGCTGAGGCTGACGTTTAGAATTTTGTCCCGACTGGGAACGAATTATGACGTTCGCTTGAACAGGAGCATGAACTTCACTCATATTCACTTGATGATCATAAATCATATTAAACCAAGTACTCCTCGCCCTTAAGCAGGCGTTCATATCTTTTGAAAGGCCCAAATACTAGCCCCATTAATGTTATTTTTCACGTTCAAAAGGCTTTGTTGCACAAAGATTTGAAATGTAAAGTGCCCCTAATTGAGCTAAATTTAAGGCGTAACTTGGGTAAGTGGTCGACCTAATTCCGTAAATCTGTTAAGGACTGCTACACGTGCATGGATCTCATTCACTTGGCTATCAAAACTCCTTGCACTGAGTTTATCTCCTAATAATTTGATGCAATGCATCTTAGTTTCAACCAAACTTCGCCGATGATAGCCTGACCATTTTTTCCATAGTGTCCTGCCTAAACGTTTAATTGTTCGAAGTAATTCATTTCGCTCTAGCGAGCTACTCTTTGTATCTTTCCATGGTTTCGCATTTTTTCTAGGTGGAATCACCGCATGCGCTTGCCGATCTGCAATGACCTGACGGCATTGCTTGGTGTCATAAGCTCCATCGGTATAAACAGAGT
>NZ_PQLP01000120.1:0-1567 GCF_002918965.1 Acinetobacter sp. ACNIH3
CATAATGCCTCTAAAATATAGACTATAATCTATATTTTGGTTGTGGTATGTGGACAGTCATTACGACAGATCTATTTAATCAGTGGCTTGAACAGCAAGATGAATCTACTCAAGAGAAGGTCCTAGCTGCCCTGGTTGTTCTACAGCAGCAGGGGCCGAGTTTAGGCCGCCCTTTAGTAGATACTGTGTATGAGTCTAAATTTACCAATATGAAAGAACTGCGCGTTCAACATCGCGGTAGACCCTTAAGAGCTTTCTTCGCATTTGATCCCTTACGACAGGCTATTGTTCTATGTATTGCTGATAAAGGCGGTAAAAAGCGTTTTTATAAAGACATGCTGGATATTGCAGATGAACAATACCAACTTCATCTCACTACCCTAGGAGATAAATCTAATGGCTAAGACTCTGCAAGAATTGTTAGCTAGCCGCTCTCCAGAGAGCCAAGCCCGTATTCAAAAAATGGCTGATGAATTACTGCTAGAAAATCAGCTTCATCTTATTCGTGAAGAACTCGAAATTTCTCAAAAAGAGCTTGCTGAAACTTTGGGAATAAAACAGCCATCGCTTTCAGCAATAGAAAATCGTGGCAATGATCTTAAGATTTCAACCATGAAAAAGTATGTTGAGGCAATGGGTGGGAAGCTCCGTATTGATGTAGAGCTTCCAACAGGAAAACATATAGGATTCAACGTTTAACAATAAAAATGGGAGCTATAGGCTCCCATTTTTAGATTCGTATAACGTTGAACCCAACGGTAAATAGTCGTGTGATCAACATTCACACCCCGTTCGGCCAGCATTTCCTGCAGTTCACGATAGCTAATGCCATATTTACAATACCAGCGCACAGCCCAAAGAATGATTTCGCCCTGAAAATGCCGACCATGGAAAGGATTCATATGCTGCACCTTTAGCTAAAACAGTCTTCAGCTTACCATTCGTGGTTATTTGCAACAGTGCCGATTTTTTGAAAAAAGCATAGGTCTAGATAATCAAGCTAGATTTTTTAAAACTCCACATTGGTCAATTGTACATAAACCATCACAAGTACCTCTTAAATCAGATAGTTGTTCAATAAGCTTTTGTTGCTTGATTATATTTTCTCTGATAGCACTGACATGTAAGTCAATTAATTCATTCACATCTGAACAATTTTTCTCAGGTTTGTCTTTATAGGTAAGTAATTGACGAATTTCATTCAAACTCATATTTAAAGTTCGGCAATTCAAAATAAATTTAATTCGCTCAACATAGCCTACATCGTAAAGGCGGTAATTTCCTTCCGTTCTTTCCGGTTCCGGAATTAAACCTTCCTTTTCATAAAACCTAATTGTTAATACTGAACATGAGGTTTTTTTAGAGAGTTCACCAATTTTTAAATGCATTGAGTTAGTATTTCCAAAGATTCTTGACTCTATAGTAACTATAGGGATTCTAATATTCAAAGTTTATAATTTTTTTAATGGGTATAATTATGAGTGGTTGTGGATGTAGTAAAGAAACACCATGCGAAGATAAGAAATCTCAACAAGAAAATCATCCATCAATTGCAGAAGCAAACAAT
>NZ_PQLP01000121.1:0-1491 GCF_002918965.1 Acinetobacter sp. ACNIH3
TAAATTTAAGTGGACACCTATTTATGGATTTAAAGACAGTTATAGACAGTGCACCAACGCTAAAAAAGCCCCGTCGAACCTTCACAGCTGAATTTAAACATCAACTTATTCAGCAATGCCAGCAGCCAGATACATCAGTGGCCAAGGTAGCAATGCAACATCAGATCAATGCCAATCTGCTACATAAATGGATTCGTCAGTCCAGATCAATGCCCCCTGCATTAAAAACCCCATCCATTCCACAGACTGACTTTCTTCCGGTCATTCTTCACCCGACTCCAGTCAAACAAGAAGCACCTCTACCACCTGTGCCAGAGAAGAAAGCTGTCGCTCATATCAGGATTCCATTACATGAGGCACCAAGTTCCGCAAGGGATCAGATGATCGAGATCGACTGGCCGGTGGAGTCAGTAACTGAATTACTGTTGCTGATCCAGGGTTTGACTCAATGATTCGTATTGATGAGATCTGGTTGTCTACCCAGCCGATGGACATGCGTGCAGGGATGGATACAGCCATGGCTCAGGTGCTGAGAGCCTTTGGCTACATCAAACCGCATTGCGCTTACCTGTTCTGTAATAAGCGTGGCCATCGTATGAAAGTGCTGGTGCATGATGGACTGGGTATCTGGCTGTGTGCCCGGCGGCTGGAACAGGGGAAATTCCACTGGGCTAAAGTTCACCAGGGTGAAAGTATGGCGATCAGCCCGGAGCAGTTACAGGCACTGATCCAGGGTTTGCCCTGGCAAAGAATCGGACTGCAGCAAGTGGTAACAATGCTCTAAACCAGGCTCATCCATTCTGCTATTCTCCAAACGTTCTATTTCCTCTGCATCATGACCTCAGGCATACTGCGGTCATGAATACGCTGCCTGATTTAAGCCAACTGACCCATGAACAACTGCTGGAATTTACCAGACAGTTGGCGATGCAGCATCAGTCTCTGGCACAATCTAAACAACAACTGGAACAATCAAATCAGCAATTAGATGCCAGAGTTCAACATCTTGAAGTCACCAATCAGCAATTAGATTCTAAAGTTCAACATCTTTCTATTCTCAATCAAAAATACGAGCATGAGCTTGCACTATTTAAACAGCATAAATTCGGCAGTAAAAACGAACATCTAACCGCAAAACAAATCCATCTCTGGGATGAAGCGGTTGAAGAAGATATTGCAGCGGTTGATCTGGAACTGGAACGACTGAATGCAGATAAAACCAATGCAGCTGCACAGAAAGCCCCAGTCAACAAACCTAAACGTCGGCTGTTGCCAGATCATCTACACACCCTCCGTATTGAGCATGAACCTGAATCAACACAATGCAGTTGTGGCTGTACCTTGCGTCGTATCGGTGAAGATGTCAGTGAAAAACTGAATTTCAGACCGGCACAGTTCTATAAGGAACAGCATGTGCGTGGTAAATGGGTCTGTGATCAGTGTGACACTCTGACTCAGCAAGCGATGCCAGCCTATGTGATTGATAAAGGC
>NZ_PQLP01000122.1:0-1446 GCF_002918965.1 Acinetobacter sp. ACNIH3
TTCTTGACTCAAGCATTAATGCAGTACGATCTTCAAAGTTAAGATGATGGTATGACAATTTTATATACTCCATAAACCCTTTAAATTAATTAGGTGGTTTATGTCGCACTTCAAGTTTTACTCTGCCCCTCTTCAACACTTTTAAAATTATGCAGGATAACAGGCAAGCTTTTTTTAAGAATGCTATCGATATGTATAATAATAATCCTCTTACAGTTCTTACTTTTTCAAAACACATATCTATTTCAATAGTTGATCTAGTTTATCAATGGCACAACAATTTTATTGACAAACTCTATTCAATTGATAATAAATATATCAATGAAAAATTAGAATACCAATTCTTGCAAGAGAGAATCAAAGAATTAGATAAAGTAATCGTTGATTTATATTCTTTAATAGAACTCAAATTTTTTAATAAGCTAAATGTCTTAGAAAAATTCGAAGAAGTCTATATATCTAAAGTTACATACTTTGAATTAAAAAATTTAATAGAAATTAAAAAAAATGAAATATCTGAGGATAATAAAGGAAGTCTTCATGTTATAAATGGCATTCCAAGGATTATTGAACATGATAAAAATGAGGCTCAAAGAGTATTAATTGATCTTCAAGAAATTTTGGACTATATCGAAAATAAAAATGTTGTATGTGAAACTGCATATGGTGATGGCGATACACATATATTCGATGATGTATTAACAAAGTTTTTGACTAATTCGGAAACTGCCACAATACGATTAGCTCGAGAGAAAAAATTCCCAGTATGTTCATTCGATGCTCGATTAAGAGCTTTAATACATCAATATGGGATAGAAACTATAAATTTTGATGATGTAATAATTAATGATAGTAATTTATCAATAAATTTATTTCCTCTTCAGAAATTTGTACACAATCGAACTATTGCAAATCATTACTTTGAAAATGCCCCTACTACATTATTCTTTCTTGAAAAAAATGAAAATTTAATTCGTTTTTTTATGAGAATGATGCAAAATACAAAAGGGCTTTCAGAAAATAAAGCTTTAGAATTATATAGACAATTTCTTAATTTAGTAAATTCTTCTGCTATTAAGACAACTTATAGTGCTTTAGATATATTGAATAAAGCTTTTATGTGCTTTTATATCCAAATGAACCCCGATGAAGATATAAATAATATTAGACAAAAACTTAGTAAATTTTGGGGACATAAACTTGATAATTTTTCTGCTTTCTCTTGTAGTTTAGATGAAATTAATACCTTTAATATTTATGATCTAAATATCAATAAGGTTACTATACCCCCTACTCTTTGCGCTTAAGTTTAGAAAGCAGGGCGAATTCAAACATGAGGTGCGACAGTTTCAAAAGCCATATGATAATCAACAAGCTGAGCAAATTTCTCTAATGGTGTAAGCCAATCTAACGCCTTTCTAGGACGAGTATTCAGTGACATGGCAA
>NZ_PQLP01000123.1:0-1371 GCF_002918965.1 Acinetobacter sp. ACNIH3
ATATTCAAAGTTTATAATTTTTTTAATGGGTATAATTATGAGTGGTTGTGGATGTAGTAAAGAAACACCATGCGAAGATAAGAAATCTCAACAAGAAAATCATCCATCAATTGCAGAAGCAAACAATAACACTAAATATAAAAAAAATGGAAGAATAATTTACTAAGTTATTGTTTTTAAGTTGATCCTTGTTTTATATGGGGGTGATAATAACTTCTGATTACTAGTTTTTACCTTAAATATACCGATTGAAAGATTCATTTAAAGGCTATGAATACATGAGTTTTACAGTTTGGCTAGGTCAGCATGAGTACTTTTCACAAGATTTAAGATCGACCATGAACGTGATTAAGTTATAGGGGATTGATGAAATAGTTTTTATGAATTTCTGGCTTTCTGGGCTGATTTTATCAAATTCATGTCTATGCAAAATTGCGACATATTTCTCGTGCTGGTAGTTATCCAGAGTTTGGTCTGCATCTATCCATAGTGCAGACCTTTTTTTGGTGACAGTTTTTTCTTAGTGATTTTCGATCTGGATGTAGTGATTTCACGTTTGCAGAATATATCTTAGCGGTGATCCATCTAATATTCGTGATTATAAAGAGAGCTAATTCACAGGTTCTACAGATTATGTAGCGACTAACTATATCAAAGTCTATTTGCAGTTGATGGTTGGCGCTTAGTTTATATTTACGCTTAGGTTTCAGTTAAAAAATCAATATTCTGTTGAATCCGTGATTGAATCATCTGTAGGGTAGATTCTCGAATTTGATGGGGATACAGGCGCTGCGCAATTTGACTAAATTGAAGTGCAATTTCACGCATGGTCAAGATGATCTCATCGACTTCTAGAGTAGTCAGATTAGCTTCTGAAGTACCGAGTTTATGTATGTCATTTCGGGAAATATTGAGCGCTTCTCCCATAATGTCCATTTGATGATAACCACCTGGACCCTCGCAGAAGGTCACATCATAGGCTGGAGCCAATTTCCATTGACCATTTTTCTCCATGAGAAATGAAAAGTTCTTAGTATGGTCATCCCGATTATTGAAAAGCACATTAAACACAGCACGTTTAAAAGCATGCAATCTTTCTCGTACATCTTGCGTACACATCAAGGTTGCCCGGAGAAAATTGCGATAGTCTAGGCTACCTGGAACTTTATAGTCTGCTCCTGTATATGCAGCCAAACTCTGCATTGGAATCCGCATACCATTTTGACGATCGAATCGTTTAGAAGTGTCAACGGCATTTTAAAATTGACCCCTTTTACCTTAAAAATGGCGAAGTAAAATTGACCCCTTTGATCTCGTATTAAGTTTCAACCTGCGGCTGAATCCCAATTCTTTTTTTATCCTTCAAACGAT
>NZ_PQLP01000124.1:0-1339 GCF_002918965.1 Acinetobacter sp. ACNIH3
CCCCTGCGTTCTCGCATTTATACTTGAGCAATGTTTTTAGTGCCGAAAACCCTGTATCTAAAACAGACTTTGCCATTTTAGTTTTGACTAGTTTCCTGGCACTTAAGTCACCCACAACAATTAGTGCATTGTTTTTTACAAGCATGGTGCTTGCTTTGTGCAAATGATCTTTACGACAATTTGCAATCTTAGCGTGTAATGCACGAACACGCTTTTTATTCCTTGATCGTTGAGCAATCCCTAATTTCTGTTCGTACTTCCGATAGAATTTAGGGTTTGTGATTACTGCGCCATCAGAGCAGGTGGCAATATCTTTTAAACCTAAATCAATGCCTATGGCTTTGGTTGCTATTGGTTTTTCTTGTTTAGGTGATTCAACCACGAGGCACACATACCAGCGCCCACGACTATCTTCAACAAATGAGCCAGTTTTAACCTTGTATTTGCCTATACCATAACTGTCCCATAAGTTGAATTTAGTTTTCCCGTACTCAACCCAGCCATCGGCATACTTGAATCCTGATTTTTTAAATGGTATCCAACCCAAAGATCGTCTTGCTGATTTTTTGTTGCTTACACGCCATTTCAGCTTTGCTTTTTTAAATTGCTTTCTTCGGGTAATAAGTTCTTCTGTAATGGCTTGAACAGTTTGACTATGCAGGTTGCATTCCTTAGAAGTACCTTTGGTGTATTCTGCAATATCGTATGCCGATAGAAATTCACCCTTACGCTTGAGATGTTTAAATCCTAAATCATTCACATAATTCCAAACAAAATTCACCTCAGATGCCAATTGGTCTAGCACCTTGCAATGTTTGTTTCTTATACGTAATTTAAGTGTTTTCATCATTAGAATATATTTAGTCTATGAACAATAGTCAAGAAATTAGAACAGGCCGTCACTGTGTCTTTAATATGCACATTCACTTGGTATTTGTAGCGAAATATCGTAGAGATGTTTTCACCAATGCCATGCTTGAAACGATGCGTGAAGTATTTGAACGTGTCTGCTTAGACTTTGAAGCTGAATTGATAGAATTTGACGGTGAACATGATCATGTACATTTGCTCGTCAATTATCCACCTAAAGTCGCCATTTCTAGTTTAGTGAATAGCTTAAAAGGTGCGTCTAGTCGCATTCTACGCACTAAGCATCCTGAAATTAAGAGCAAATTATGGGGCAATGCCCTGTGGTCCCCAAGTTACTTCGCTGCGTCATGCGGAGGTGCGCCAATCGGAATTATTAAACACTATATTCAGCAACAGCAAACACCGCATTAATGGCTTACGCCAGTCGCTTATATCCTCGGGCTGAACCCCGAAGTTTTACGCTCCAACG
>NZ_PQLP01000125.1:0-1284 GCF_002918965.1 Acinetobacter sp. ACNIH3
AGAGGTGGTCCCACTTGTTTGAACAACTAAAAGCGTATTTATAAGTGATATTCCGCTCTAGTTAAGCCACCTTGTTTTGTTGGGGTAGCTGATCATAGTAAAACTCATTTGGTGTCATTTTGTCTAGACTCGAATGAGGTCGTTTCAAATTATAAAACTCAAAATATGCACTTAATTGCTTTTTCGCATCTGTGACACTGCTATAAGCTTTGAGATACACCTCTTCATATTTAACGCTCCGCCATAATCGTTCAACCATCACATTATCTACCCATCGACCTTTACCATCCATACTGATTTGAATGCCATTTGATTTCAATACATCAATAAATGCATCACTGGTGAACTGACTGCCTTGGTCTGTATTCAATATTTCAGGTGATCCATATTTTTCAATCGCTTCATTTAAAACCGAAATACAAAAATCCACATCCATACTAATCGATACCCTATGCGCAAGTACCTTGCGGCTATGCCAATCAATCACAGCACATAAATAAACAAAGCCTTTTGCCATAGGAATATACGTTATATCCGTAGACCACACTTGATTACTGCGCAGAATAGCCAACCCTTTGAGCAGATATGGATATTTACGGTGAGCTTGATTAGCCTGGCTTAAATTTGGTTTGCAATATAACGCCTGAATACCCATTTTCTTCATTAAAGTACGTGTATGACGTCGTCCTATATGATGCCCTTGACGATTCAACAAATCACGCATCATACGACTGCCTGCAAAAGGATATTGCATATGTAATTCATCAATACATCGCATCAGCTTCAGATCTGATGAGCTAACAGGTTTTGGGCGATAATAATAACAACCACGGGAGACTTTCAGCAGCTTAGCTTGCTTAGATACTGAAATCTGAAGTGAGTCGTCGATTAACTTTTGTGGTTGAAGCGGCCCAGTTTCTTCAACACACCTTCTAAAAAATCAATTTCTAATGCCTGCTCACCGATTTTTGCATGTAACTTTTTAAGATCAATGGGGGGTTCTGATGGAGCTTTTGATTGATCGAAAGCTTGTGAGGAAGCTGAGATCAATTGATTTTTCCAGTCAATAATTTGGTTTTGATGAACATCAAACTCAGAACTCAATTCAGCAAGTGTTTTTTCTGCTTTGATCGCAGCAAGTGCTACCTTAGCCTTAAAGTCGTTTGAATGATTTCTTCTTGGTCTACGTGCCATAAAATACTCCATATATTGATGTTTATAACATCATTTGAGGAGCAGAATATCACTTATAGGAGTTGTTCAAATTTACGGATCCATCTCTGT
>NZ_PQLP01000126.1:0-1326 GCF_002918965.1 Acinetobacter sp. ACNIH3
AGAGATGGATCCGTAAATTTGAACAACTCCTATAAGTGATATTCTGCTCCTCAAATGATGTTATAAACATCAATATATGGAGTATTTTATGGCACGTAGACCAAGAAGAAATCATTCAAATGATTTTAAAGCTAAGGTAGCACTTGCTGCGATTAAAGCAGAAAAAACACTTGCTGAATTGAGTGCTGAGTTTGATGTTCATCAAAACCAAATTATTGACTGGAAAAATCAATTGATCTCAGCTTCCTCGCAAGCTTTCGATCAATCAAAAGCTCCAACAGAACCACCCATCGATCTAAAAAAACTACATGCAAAAATCGGTGAGCAGGCATTAGAAATTGATTTTTTAGAAGGTGTGTTGAAGAAACTGGGCCGCTTCAACCACAAAAGTTAATCGACGACTCACTTCAGATTTCAGTATCTAAGCAAGCTAAGCTGCTGAAAGTCTCCCGTGGTTGTTATTACTATCGCCCAAAACCTGTGAGTGCATCAGATCTGAAGCTGATGCGATGTATTGATGAATTACATATGCAATATCCTTTTGCAGGCAGTCGTATGATGCGTGATTTGTTGAATCGTCAAGGACATCATATAGGACGACGTCATACACGTACTTTAATGAAGAAAATGGGTATTCAGGCGTTATATTGCAAACCAAATTTAAGCCAGGCTAATCAAGCTCACCGTAAATATCCATATCTGCTCAAAGGATTGGCTATTCAGCGCAGTAATCAAGTGTGGTCTACGGATATAACGTATATCCCTATGGCAAAAGGCTTTGTTTATTTATGTGCTGTGATTGATTGGCATAGCCGCAAGGTACTTGCGCATAGAGTATCGATTAGTATGGAGGTGGATTTTTGTATTTCGGCTTTAAATGAAGCGATTGAAAAATATGGTCGACCTGAAATATTTAATACAGACCAAGGCAGCCAGTTTACCAGTGATGCATTTATTGATGTATTGAAATCAAATGGCATTCAAATCAGTATGGATGGTAAAGGTCGATGGGTAGATAATGTGATGGTTGAACGATTATGGCGGAGCGTTAAATATGAAGAGGTGTATCTCAAAGCTTATAGCAGTGTCACAGATGCGAAAAAGCAATTAAGTGCATATTTTGAGTTTTATAATTTGAAACGACCTCATTCGAGTCTAGACAAAATGACACCAAATGAGTTTTACTATGATCAGCTACCCCAACAAAACAAGGTGGCTTAACTAGAGCGGAATATCACTTATAAATACGCTTTTAGTTGTTCAAACAAGTGGGACCACCTCTTTCAGTGCACGTATCGGATACGTAAAAGAAATAGGATTACCTCT
>NZ_PQLP01000127.1:0-1238 GCF_002918965.1 Acinetobacter sp. ACNIH3
TGATCCTAGCCAAAATAATGGACAGCACTTCCCTCTAAAGATAACGTAACGTTAACTTTGGAGATACAAGAAATGGCTAAACGCTTTAGTCCAGAATTTAAACAGCAAGCAATTGATTATGCACTTTCAAACTCACACGAGTCTGTAGCTGCAGTCGCCCAGAAATTAGGTGTGGGTTATTCAACATTAGATAAATGGATTCGTGAAACCAATCCAGCAGGTTCAAGCAAACGTCAACTTTCACCAGAACAACAACGGATCTTGGAATTAGAGAAAGAAGTCAAACAGCTCAGGGAAGCCAATGACATCTTAAAAAAAGCGCATGTGTACTTTCTGACAGATCATGCCAAGAAAAGTACACGGTAATTCAAGATCTAGCGGTGAATAGAGTCACTGTATCTTCTGTCTGTAAATGCCTGGGTGTCAGCACTTCAGGCTATTATGCCTGGCGAAAACGCCAGGCCAATACAGCGCAGAAATATAATGATTTAAAAGCTGCATATTGGCAGCATCATGCACGATTGGGTGCACCTTCATTGGTACATGACATGCATGATTTAGGTTACAGCATGAGTGAACGCACTATTGGAAGAATGCTGAAAAAGCTGGGTTTACGCAGCAGGATTGCGCGTAAATACAAGCATACGACTGATTCAAACCATCGTTTGCCTACAGCACCCAATCTATTAGAGCGTCAATTTACAGTCATTCAGCCTAACAAGGTTTGGACAACGGATATTACCTATATCCGTACCAAGCAAGGTTGGCTGTATTTATGTGTGATGCTGGATCTATTTAGTCGTCGTATTGTGGGGTGGCAAACCAGCCATCGAATAGACCGTCAATTGGTGTGTGATGCGTTTCATTATGCAATGGCTCGTCAGGGGTATCCAACGGCTGTCATGGTACATTCGGATCAAGGCTCACAGTACTGTAGTCGTGATTTTAGAACGCTATTATTAACGAATAACTGTATTCAAAGCATGTCACGCAGAGGGAACTGTTGGGATAATGCAGTGACCGAAAGCTTTTTTCATACATTGAAAGGTCATGTGGTACATGACAGTGTGTTTGCCACTCGAAAAGAGGCGAATGCTGTCTTGTTTGACTATATTGAGATTTATTACAATCGGGTCAGAAGGCATTCTGCAAATGGTTGGTTAAGCCCAGAAGCTTTTGAACAGAAATATTTTAAGAATTTAGAGGGATCGGTTGTCCACAATACTGTCTAGGATCAG
>NZ_PQLP01000128.1:0-1193 GCF_002918965.1 Acinetobacter sp. ACNIH3
TTTCTATTCTCAATCAAAAATACGAGCATGAACTCGCACTATTTAAACAGCACAAATTCGGCAGTAAAAACGAACATCTCACTGCAAAACAAATCCATCTCTGGGATGAAGCGGTCGAAGAAGATATTGCAGCCGTTGATCTGGAACTGGAACGGCTGAATGCAGATAAAACCGATGCAGCGACACACAAAGCCAAAGCAAATAAACCTAAACGTCGACTGCTGCCCGATCATCTACACACCATTCGTATTGAGCATGAACCAGCATCAACCCAATGCAGTTGTGGCTGCCAGTTACGTCGTATCGGCGAAGATATCAGTGAAAAACTGCATTTCAGACCGGCACAGTTCTATAAGGAACAGCATGTGCGTGGCAAATGGGTCTGTGATCAGTGTGACACCCTGACTCAGCAAGCGATGCCTGCCTATGTGATTGATAAAGGCATTGCTTCACCTGAACTGCTCAGCCATGTGCTGGTATCGAAGTATGCCGATCATTTACCGCTGTACCGTCAACGTCTGATCTATCAGCGGGCGGGAATCGAACTTTCTAGATCAACTTTATCTGACTGGATAGGTCGCTGCGGTGTGGAACTGGAACCTCTGGCCAATGCCTTAAAAGAGGTGGTGCTGCAACAGCGGGTGATCCATGCCGATGAAACGCCGGTCACCATCATGCGGATGAGTGATGATGAGAAAAAACCGAAGAAAGGTTATGTCTGGGCCTATGCCACTACACAGTACAATCCAGTTCAAGCGGTGATCTATGACTTTCAGGATAGCCGTTCAGGTCAGCATGCAGAAGAGTTCCTGAATGGCTGGCAGGGCCATCTGGTCTGTGATGATTACAGTGGTTATAAAGCACGCTTTAAATCAGGCGATGTCATTGAGGTGGGCTGCATGGCGCATGCGCGTCGTAAATTCCATGAACTGCATGTGACTGGGAAAAGTCAGATCGCTGAACAGGCATTACTGATGATTCAGAAACTGTATGCGATAGAAGCAGAACTGTAAGCGTCCGCTGAACCCCACTTTTTCTAACTCATTAATACCGCGATAGTGTCCACTAAATTTAAGTGGACACCTATTTATGGATTTAAAGACAGTTATAGACAGTGCACCAACGCTAAAAAAGCCCCGTCGAACCTTCACAGCTGAATTTAAACATCAACTTATTCAGCAATGCCAGCAGCC
>NZ_PQLP01000129.1:0-1191 GCF_002918965.1 Acinetobacter sp. ACNIH3
GCAGAATTACTCAAGGCACTTGCAACATGATCCGCATTGATGAAATCTGGTTGTCTACTCAGCCCATGGACATGCGTGCAGGTATGGATACGACCATGGCTCAGGTGGTGAGAGCCTTTGGCTACATCAAACCGCATTGTGCTTACCTGTTCTGTAATAAACGTGGCCATCGCATGAAAGTGCTGGTACATGATGGATTGGGCATCTGGCTGTGTGCCCGGCGGCTGGAACAGGGCAAATTTCACTGGGCTCAAGTTCACCAAGGTGAAACCGTGGCCCTCAGCCCGGAACAGTTACAGGCACTGATCCAAGGTTTGCCCTGGCAGCGCATTGGACGACAGCAGGTGGTGACGATGCTTTAAACCAGGCTCGACCATTCTGCTATTCTCCAAACGTTCTATTTCATTCTTCTCATGACCTCAGGCATACTGCGGTCATGAATACGCTGCCTGACTTAAGCCAACTGACCCATGAACAACTGCTGGAATTCACCAGGCAGTTGGCGCTGCAGCATCAGTCTCTAGCACAATCAAACCAACAATTGGATGCCAAAGTTCAACATCTTTCTATTCTCAATCAAAAATACGAGCATGAACTGGCGCTGTTTAAAAAGCACAAATTCGCCCAAAAGAATGAACACTTAACGGCAAAACAAATCCATCTGTGGGATGAAGCGGTTGAAGAAGATATTGCCGCGGTTGATCTAGAACTGGAACGGCTAAATGCAGATAAAACCAATGCAGCGACACAGAAAGCCAAAACCAATAAACCTAAACGTCGACCACTGCCAGATCATCTACACACCATCCGTATTGAGCATGAACCTGCATCAACCCAATGTGCTTGTGGCTGCCAACTCCGTCGTATCGGCGAAGATGTCAGTGAAAAACTGCATTTCAGACCGGCACAGTTCTATAAGGAACAGCATGTGCGTGGTAAATGGGTCTGTGATCAGTGTGACACTCTAACTCAGCAAGCGATGCCCGCCTATGTGATTGATAAAGGCATTGCTTCACCTGAATTGCTCAGCCATGTGCTGGTATCGAAGTATGCCGATCATTTGCCGCTGTACCGTCAGCGCCTGATCTATCAGCGGGCTGGCATTGATCTGTCCAGATCCACTTTATCTGACTGGATAGGTCGCTGCGGTGTAGAACTGGAACCTCTGGCCAATGCCTTAAAAGAGGTGGT